>JAKSLT010000036.1 GCA_024401055.1 Bacteroidaceae bacterium
AGTAGTTTTTTTATATTGTTTTTCCCGGAGCACCGAAGGTGCGACAGAATGGAGGGTAGGGCGCGAGCCCTATCTTGTTTTTACCCTTTATGGTAGCGCTGTAAGTGCGGCATAATTAACACTTTGCTTGAAATATGTCGCACTTACAGCGCTCCAAAGGAAAATGGCAATGGGTGAGGTAGGGCTCGCGCCCTACCCTCCATTATGTCGTCCTTTCAGGACTTTCAACTTTCCCCGGACAGCAATAATAAAAAATAAAAGACAGATAGGTTTTGCCAAAAAACTATCATTGCCAAAATTTTTTTGTGGGGAGTCTTGAAGAGGCCGTCTTTATGGCGGGGGTGTAAGAGGTGTAGGATGTGTAGCAGGAAATGTGCCTTGCGCGGGCGTGGGCGCATTATTGTTAGTTGTCTATAATAAATAAAGAGAGAGTGCCCTGGGTGGGTACTCTCTCTTTGAGCCTCTTGTCGGATTCGAACCAACGACCCCGAGATTACAAATCACGTGCTCTGGCCAACTGAGCTAAAGAGGCGGGTGGGTAAGCTCTCTGTATCGCGCCGCTACAACCAACTACCTTTGCTGCGGTCAAGCCCTGGAGGATTCGAAGGGAGCTGGCCGTACAGCACTTACCCGTGTGTGCTGACGCCTTTTGCGGCATTGCGGGTGCAAAAGTACGACTATTTCGCGGAATGGCCAAATGTTTTGGCTTATTTTTTGCCGCGGGCATTGCGTGTGCCGTGGTTTTTGCTACCTTGAGGAGCCTTTCCGCCGTTTTTTCCGCGACTTCTGCCGTGTGCGCTGCCGTGCCCGTGGCGGTGGCCGCCGCGACCGCGGGAATGCCCGCCGCGGGTGGCCGCGGAGCTTTCGTCGGGGGCGCTGATGCCTTCGGGGAGGGGAAGGCGCGGCACTTGCTTCTCGAGGAGGCGCTCTATGGCGCGGAGGGCGGGGCGGTCGCGTTCGCTGACGAAGGTGACGGCGCGCCCGTCCTTGCCGGCGCGCGCGGTGCGGCCGATGCGGTGGACGTAGTCTTCGGGGTCGTGGGGCGCGTCGTAGTTGATGACCATGGTGATGTCGTCGATGTCGATGCCGCGGCTGACGATGTCGGTGGCCACGAGGAGGTCGATGTGGCGGGCCTTGAACTCGTTCATGACGTCGTCGCGCTCTTTCTGCTCGAGGTCGGAGTGCATGGCGTGGCAGTTGTAGCCGCTGCGGCGGAGCTGGGCGGCGAGTTGCTTGACGTTCTGCTTGCTGCGGGCGAAGAGGATGACGCGCTGTGGGGGTGTCTGCTTGAAGAGGTTTTGGAGGATGGCCATTTTATCGACTTCGTTGCAGATGAAGACGCCTTGGTCGATGTTTTCGGCGGGCTTGCTGACAGCAATCTTTACTTCAACAGGATTGCGCATTATGCTGTGGGCCAGTGCAGTTATCTCTTTGGGCATCGTGGCCGAGAAGAGGATGGTCTGGCGCTCTTTGGGGAGGCACTTGACGATTTGGAGTATGTCGTCGGAGAAGCCCATGTCGAGCATACGGTCGGCCTCGTCGAGGATGAGGTGAGTGGTGCGGGAGAGGTCGAAGTTGCCGAGTGAGAGGTGGGAGATGAGACGTCCGGGGGTGGCGATGACGATGTCGGCGCCTTGGGAGAGAGCGCGGCGCTCCTGTTCGTAGCGCTGGCCGTCGTTGCCGCCATAGACGGCGACGCCGTTGATGTCCATATAGTAAGCGAAGCCTTGGAGGGCCTGGTCTATCTGGCGTGCGAGTTCGCGGGTGGGGGCCATGATGAGGCAGTTGACGGCGTCGGTGGGGTGGGGCTCCTGCTGGAGGAGTGTGAGGATGGGGAGGAGGTAGGCGGCGGTCTTGCCGGTGCCGGTCTGGGCGATGCCTATGACGTCGCGTCCCTCAAGGAGATGAGGGATGCACTGCTCCTGCACGGGCGTGCACTCTTCGAAGTGCATGTCCCAAATTGCGTCGAGTACATCGTCGGAAAGGGGAAGGTCGTAAAAAGATGTCATAAAGGGAACCAAGCCTAAGGCACCTACAGCCCCTATCCGACGCGGCTGCTGCGCACCGCGCCACCTTCCCCCCGTAGGGGAAGGAAGATACCTCTATAGGTCGTGTCTTGGGGTTGTGAGGTTATGGGTTATAAGGTTGTAGGGCTATGGGGTTGTAGGGTTATAAGGTTGTAGGGTTATGGGGTTGTAGGGTTATGGGGTTATGAGATTATTAGTTCGGGAGAGGAAGGAGACCTTTAGGGCATTATCCCTTCCCCTATGGGGGGAAGGTGGCGCGGTGCGCAGCAGCCGCGTCGGATAGGGGCTGGGGGTGGGTCTGTTGGTGAGGCTTTTTATTGCGGCGCTCTCCTATATAATATATAAGCTATTATGGAGAATACGATATTGGGAATCCAGGCGGCGAGGGCGGGGGGACAGCCGGCGTTGGTGGCGTAGGTGGCTGCTATGCTCTGGAAGAGTATGTAGGTGAAGGCGAGGGCGAGGCCGGCACCGAGGGCTCCGCCCATGCCGCCTTTGCGCTTTTGGGAACTGAGGCATACGCCGATGAGGGTGAGGATGAAGGCGGCGAAGGGTGCGGCGAGACGCTTGTGGTATTCCACCTGAAAGACGGCCACGCCGGCTACGCCGCGCAACTGCTGGCGCTTGATGAACTTGCGGAGCGCCGGTTGCGTGAGGGTCTCCTGCTGACCGCGGAGATAATAGAAGTCGGTGGGCTGGATGAGGATGGTGCTGTCTATGGCGTTGCCGGAGCTGAGGTATTCGCGGCCGCTTTTGAGGGTGCGTATGCGGTAGTTGTAGATAGTCCAGGAATAGGGGTGCTGGGCGAGCGTGTCGTACTGGATGGAGTAAGCGGTGAGACGGGAGACGAGCTTCTTGTTTTCAAACTTGTCGAGGGAGAACTCGTAGCCGGTCTTCGTGGCGTTGTTGAAGCGGCCGATGTAAGCCACCACGCCGGTGTCCACCTGCATCTGGATGTTGGTGGGGTCTTTGCTGAAGGCTTTCTTCTTGCTGAGGTAGCGGTTGTCGAAGGCCACGCGCTGCTCGTTGCTGTGGGGGATGACGTAGCATCCGAGGCCGAAGCTGAGGGCGGCGATGAGGGCGGCGCTTATCATGTAGGGGCGCAGCAGGCGGTTGAACGACATGCCGGCGGCGCGCATGGCGATAATCTCGGAGTTGCCCGCCAACTTGCTGGTGAAGAAGATGACGGAGATGAAGACGAAGAGCGGGGAGAAGAGGTTGGCGAAGTAGGGAATCCAGTTAAGGTAGAAGACGAAGCAAATCTGCTGCCACGTGGCGGGGCAGGCGATGAGCTTGTCGATGCGCTCGTTGAAGTCGAAGATGATGGCGATGGATACGACGATGATAATCAGGAAGAAGTAGGTGGTGAGGAACTTCTTGATGATGTACCAGTCGATGAGGGGCAACAGGCGTTTCCTCCGTGGGGCGGCGGAGGACAGGGCAGCGCTCTTCCTGTGAGAGAAGGGTAACCGCGGGATATGTAGCTTCAACTTACGCACGTTGCATGAGTTCGGGGAGTATGGCGGCTTTCCATGCGGCGAAATCGTCGGCGAGGATGTGCTGGCGGGCCTCGCCTACGAGCCATAGGTAGAAGGCGAGGTTGTGGATGGAGGCAATCTGCATGGCCAGGAGTTCCTTGGCCTTGAAGAGATGGTGGACGTAGGCGCGGGTGTAGGCCGTATCCACGTAGGAGGTGCCGCAGGCGTCGAGGGGCTCGAAGCAGTCGGCCCACTTGGCGTTGCGCATGTTCACTATGCCGTGGCGGGTGAAGAGCATGGCGTTGCGGCCGTTGCGGGTGGGCATGACGCAGTCGAACATATCCACTCCGCGCTCTATGGCCTCGAGGATGTTGGCGGGCGTTCCCACGCCCATAAGGTAGCGGGGATGGTCGGCGGGGAGTATCTCGTTCACCACCTCAATCATCTCGTACATTTTCTCTGCGGGCTCTCCCACGGCGAGTCCGCCTATGGCGTAGCCCTCGGCCTCCTTCTCCACGCAGCGCTCGGCACTCTCGCGGCGGAGGTCGGGATAGACGCAGCCCTGCACGATGGGGAAGAGGGCCTGATGGTAGCCGTACTGTTCGGGCGTGGCGGTGAAGCGCTCCACGCAGCGGTCGAGCCAATGGAGGGTGAGGTCGAGCGACTTGCGGGCATACTGGCGGTCGGCGGTGCCGGGCGGGCACTCGTCGAAGGCCATCATAATGTCGGCGCCGATGGTGCGCTCGATGTCCATCACGCCCTCCGGCGAGAAGAAATGCTTGCTGCCGTCAATGTGGGAGCGGAACTCGCAGCCCTCGCGGCGCAGTTTGCGTATGCCGGTGAGGGAGAACACCTGAAAGCCGCCGCTGTCGGTGAGCATGGGGCGGGGGAAACCGTTGAACCTGTGCAGTCCTCCGGCCTGATGGATGATGTCGGTGCCGGGGCGGAGGTAGAGGTGATAGGTGTTGCCGAGGATAATCTGGACGTTGATATCATCAAGGAGTTCGCGCTGGTGGATGCCCTTCACGCTGGCGGCGGTGCCGACGGGCATGAATATAGGCGTGAGTATGTCGCCGTGGTCGGTATGTATGCGTCCGGCACGGGCGGCGCTGGTGGCGTCGGTGTGCTGGAGGAGGAAGAAGTCGGCCTCGGGGCGCCAGTTATTTCTCAGCGTGTTCATCGGTGATGTCGAATGTCTGGGGATTAGCTACTTTCTCGTCAAGGAGTGCGATGCGCCATACGTCGCTGACGGTGTCCACATAGTGGAAGGAGAGGCCCTTGCGGTACTTCTCGGGTATGTCCTCCACGTTGCGGCGGTTGTCGGCGCACATGATGATGTCGGTGATGCCGGCACGCTTGGCGGCCAAGATCTTTTCCTTTATGCCGCCCACGGGGAGCACCTTGCCGCGCAGGGTAATCTCGCCCGTCATGGCAATGTGGCTGCGCACCTTGCGCTGGGTCACGGCGGAGGCGATGCTGGTGGCAATCGTAATGCCGGCGGAGGGGCCGTCTTTGGGCGTGGCGCCTTCGGGCACGTGGATGTGGAAGCCCCATTGGTCAAAGAGGCGGTAGTCAATATTCAGTTGGTCGCAGTGGGCCTTGACATACTCCATGGCAAGCATGGCGCTTTCCTTCATCACGTCGCCCAGATTGCCGGTGATGGTGAGGCGTGCGGTCTTGGTGCGTGAGAGGGAAGTCTCGATGAAAAGAATCTCGCCGCCTACGCTCGTCCATGCCAGGCCCGTCACTACGCCGGCATCGTCGTTGCCTTGGTAAATGTCGCGGTTGAAGGGAGGCACGCCGAGGTAGCGCTCAAGGAGCCCCCTCCCCGCTCCCCCCTTGGGGGAGAGCCGCAGCGTGGGTTCTTCAGCTAAATCATCGCTCTCTGAGCTCTCCCCCAAAGGGGGAGCGGGGTGGGGGCTTCCGACTGCCTCCACTGCCATCTTCCTTATTATCTTATTGATTTGCTTGGCGAGTTGGCGGACGCCGCTCTCGCGCGTGTATTTTTCAATAATGTATTCTATGGCAGAGGGCGTGAGCTTCAGGGGCAGGCGGTCGCCCACCTCCAGCTGCTTCAGTTCGCGGGGGATGAGGTGGCGTTTGGCAATCTCCAGCTTTTCCTCGGTGAGGTAACCCTCAACGTTGATGAGTTCCATGCGGTCGAGCAGCGGGGCGGGGATACCCTGGAGCGTGTTGGCCGTGGCGATGAAGAGCACTTGCGAGAGGTCGTAGTCAAAGTCGAAGTAGTTGTCGTGGAACTGCTTGTTCTGCTCGGGGTCGAGGACTTCAAGGAGTGCGCTTTGCGGGTCGCCGTGTTGCACGTCGGCCGTTACCTTGTCAATCTCGTCAAGGATAAACACGGGGTTGTCAGTCTCGGCCTTCACGATGCTCTTCATGATGCGTCCGGCCATGGCGGCTACATAAGTGCGGCGATGGCCACGGATTTCAGCCTCGTCGTGTACGCCGGCCAGACTGACGCGCACATACTGCCGGCCCAGCGCCGTGGCGATGCTTTTGCCCAGTGAAGTCTTGCCCACGCCCGGAGGACCATAGAGGCAGAGGATTGGCATACGTCGGCTGCCCGATATCTGCATGAGCGCCAGTTGCTCAATGATGCGGTCCTTCACCTTCTCAAGTCCGTAGTGGTCGCGATCCAGCTGGCGGCGCGCATGGCGGATGTCGAGGTTGTCGGCGCTCACTTTGCCCCACGGCAGATTGAGGGACTGGTGCAGATAGTCGCTCTGCACGCTGTAATCAGGGGTGCGTGAGTTGAGGAGTTCCAGCTTGTCAATTTCGCGGGAAAGCATCTTGCGCGTCACCTCGGGAATGGCGGCCGTCTCTTCCAGTTGCTTGCGCAGGGCGGCGGCTTCGGCGGCCACGCTGTCGCCGAGCTCTTCCTGTATGTTCTTTACCTGTTGTTGGAGGAAGTATTCGCGCTGTTGCTTCTCGATTTCATGGTGGGCGCCGGCCTCAATCTCGTCCTTGAGCTTCAGAAACTGCACTTCGCGGCCCAGCATCGGCAGGAGCATGTAAGCGCGGCGCTTGAGGTCGTTCTCGCGCAGCAATTCTATCTTTTCGTCGAGGGGGAAGGGCAGGTTGGTGCAGAGGAAATTGATGAAGAACACGTTGTTGTGAATAGACATCACGCTGGCCACAACTTCCTCGGGCAGGTTGTTCTGGTATTCCATGAATTCCTTCAGCGTGTCGCGCACAAGGCTGACGGTGGCGTCGTATTCTTTGTCGTCCTCTGCCGGCATCATTTCGGGGATGGCGGTCACCTCGCCCTTCAGGTACGAACGTCCCTTGATGAGCTTATCCAGATGGAACTTCCCGTAGCCCTGCAGTATCACGTTGATAGAGCCGTCGGGGCGCTCGTAGTGTTGAAGCACCTTAGCTGCGATACCTACATCGTAGAGATCCTGGGCGCGGGGGGCATCCACGTCGGCGTTTTTCTGTGTCACCACGCCAAACATGCTGTCCTTCTTGATGGCCATCTCAATGAGGCGGCGCGAAGAGTCGCGGTTGACGGCAATGCTCCCCAGATTGACGGGGAATATCTGCATGCCCTTCATCGGTAGGATGGGCATCTCTGCAGGAAAGTCGGTGCCCACAATCTCTTTGAAGTCGCCGGCGAAGTCAACAATGAGGCTGAAAGGATTCTTATTGCTTGATTTCTTTCTCATTCTGGAATATAAAAGACAACTTTGACAACTTTGACAACATAATGACGCTACGCCTTTGAGGCCTTCGCTTTGTTGTTGAAGTTGTTAAAGTTGTCTTCAACTGATTTGAATGTAGTCGGATAGAGGCGACTCGAACGCCCGACCCCCACGTCCCGAACGTGGTGCGCTACCAACTGCGCTACTATCCGATGCGGCATGCCGCAGGCCCGTCGTGAAGGGCGGAGCTCCTGCGAAACCGGGTGCAAAGATAGCGAAAAACCGCGAGACGGCCAAGGGCGGTGCGGAAAAACTTGCAAAAAACTTCATGCGGCATGCCGTCCCGTGCCGGAAGGGGCGTCTCGGGGTGGCAATTTTATCAGAGCAATCCTTTCCTGTATGCGGCGAGGAGGTTTTTGAGGTCGGCGATCTGTGCCTGGAGCTGGCGGCCCTTGTCGGTGTCGGCCACCATTTCGCGGCGGCCGGTCATTTCGACGAGGTGGGTGGTGCCTTGGATGTCGGCGCCGGTGCGCACGGCTTCTTCGCGGCTGCGGAAGGGGGCGTGCTGCACGAGGTCGAAGCCGCGGGAATGATAGACAAGGGTGTAGCCGGCGATGCCGGTCTGGCTGTGGTAGGCTTTGGCGAAGCCGCCGTCGATGACCATGAGGCGGCCGCCGGCCTTGACGGGGCTTTCGCCTTTGCCGGCGCGCACGGGGACGTGGCCGTTGATGATGTGGCGGTGGCGCCCCTGGACGTGGAATGCGTCGAGGAGGCGGAGGCATACGGCTTCGTCGTCGCGCAGGATGAAGTAGGGCTGCTTGGGTTCGGCGTGGGTGGCGGCGTCGGCTATGAGATAGCGCTCGAAGGTGGTCATGCGTTCTTTGGAGAAGAGGGGGCTGTCGGGGCCGCACCACATGTACCAGTAGTAGTCGAGGGCTTGTTGCTGCTCGGCGAGTTCCTTGCCGGCGTCGAAGGGTATGCGCAGGACTTGGTCGATGCGTTCCATGAGGGCTTCGCCTGCGACGCGGCGGCCGAGGCATTCTACCTGGCGCAGCGTGCCGTCGGCGTTGAGGGGCACGGCGGCGTGGAAGAGGAGGTTGCCGTTGGTGACGAGGTGCATGCGGCCGCGCTGGAGCATGAAGTCGATGTGGCGCTGGAGGCGTTCGCTGCTCTGGAAGCTGTGTATGAGGGTGGCGATGAGGTCTTGTTCTTCGGGTGTGAGGCGCGTGGGGTCGGTGGGGTCGACGGTGGGGAAGTGGGAGTCTATGAGCGGGTAGGTCTTTCCGTAGAGGTCGATGGTGCCATGGACGTAGTCTATCTGCTCGATGAGCGTGCGGTCCAGCATGCCCCATTCCGGATGCTTATGGTAGAGTTGGGCTTCCAGTTTCCATCCGATGATTGTGATGGCCTTGTGCATCTGGGCGATGACGCGCTGTTCGGCCTCGGAGAGCATCTGCCCCGAGATGAGGTGCGGCATAAACACTTGGCAGGGGTCGTTGCTATAGTGCTGGAGGGCGAATGTGGCGAGTTGGCGGAGAATGATGCCGTAGCCGTTTTCCAAAGTGTCCACGTTGGCGTAGCGGAGCGAGAGGCGCAGCACGGCGGCCACGCAGACGGGATTGCCTGCTGCAGCGCCCATCCATAGTACGTCGTGGTTGCCCCACACGAAGTCCACGCCGGTGTGCTGGCAGATGGTGTCCATGATGAGATGGGGCGAAGGGCCGCGGTCGAAGATGTCGCCGAGGATGTGGACGTGGTCGATGCTCATGTCCTGTATGAGGAGGCAGATGGCGCGTATGAAGGGGCGGGAGCGATGCGTTTCTATTATTGTGTCGATGATGACATTAAAGTATGCTTGCTTGTCGCGGTCGCCCACGCTCTCGTTGAGGAGCTCTTCTATGATGTAGGCGTATTCGGGGGGTAGGGCCTTGCGCACTTTCGAGCGCGTGTATTTGTGTGTGACGCTGCGCACTACGGGCAGGAGGCGCTGGAGGGTGAGGCGGTAGTAGTCGGTGCGTTCCTTGCGGCTGAGCGTGGCGCGCACGGCCTTGAGCTTTTCTTCGGGGTAGTAGATGAGCGTGCAGAGGGCCGTGATTTCTTCTTCGGTGAGAATGCCCCGGAAGTTTTCCTCCACTTTTCGGCGTATGTTGCCGCTGGAGGTGCGTATGACGTGCTGGAAGGCGTCGTTCTCGCCGTGGAGGTCGGCGAGGAAGTGCTCCGTGGGCTTGGGGAGGTGCAGGATGGCCTCGAGGTTGATTATCTCGGTGGTGACGCTGCTTATGGTGGGGAAGTCGCGCTGAAGGAGCTTGAGGTAGCGGAGGTCGTTTTCGATGTTGGGCATTTTTTAGGTAAAAAATAAAAAGTATAAAGTATAAAGACAACAGACAACAGACACTTTTTGCCTATGGGACGGAAGGGGGCGTTCAACGATGTTGTGAAACGCTGGCAGCGTCAAGGTTAAAGTTAAGGTTAAGGTCAAGGTTGTTTTTCATTTTTTACTTTTTTGCTTATTTCCTCGAACTCTTTTCCGAGGTTGAGGTTGAGGTATATGTCGTAGAGGGGGGCTTGCCAGTGGGATGCCTGGTCGGGGCATAGCCGGCGGTAGGTCTCCATGGGGCCGCGGGCTTGCTGGTAGAAAGCGCGGCGCTGGGCGACAAGTTTCCTGTAGCTTGCCGAACTGCTTCTCTTTACGGGGACGGGGACGGCTTTGGCCTTTTCCACGTAGCACACGCCGAGGTAGTAGTTGCCGAGGGGGTCTTCGGGCGAAAGGGCGAGCAAGGCGGAGGCGGAGGTGATGAGTTCGTCGTGGCGTTGCAGGTGATAGAGCGCTACGAGTTCGTCCCGCCGGCAGTCGAGGCGCGCTGAGTCGGCGGCCATCACCTGGCGGGCGGTGGCAAGGAGAAGGCCGTTGTCGGCACGGCGGTAGCAGAGCAAGCGTATGTGGTCGTAGAGGCTCTGGCGCGTGGGGAGGCTGTCGAGCGCGGTCTGGAGGGTGGCGAGGTAGGCTGCGGTATCGCCCATCTGCTGGTGGGCCACGGCGAGTTCCTCCATTGTTTCGCCCCATGCGGGACGGTAGGTCAGTGCCTCGGCGGCGTGGAGGAACATCCGGGCGTACTGTTTCGTCCGGTAGTGGCTCTGCACGTGGATAAGTGCCGAGAGCTGCCGTTGGAGGGGCGTAAGCTGCGGCATCTCGCCCTTGTTCCAGAAGAGGGTGTCGCCTTGCAGCTTGAAAAGCAGTTCTGCCGCCTCGCCGGCCTGGGGGTAGAGGGCGTGGCTGTAAAAATAGCCTTCGGCACTGAAGAGGTTGGGGAAGACGGCTGCGAGCTGCGAAGTGTGCATGCCGCGGTGGCGCATCTTGCGCTTCTTTTCCCTCATCTGGTAGCGCTCCGCACTGTCGCACTGCAGGGCAGAGGCGAACATCCCGTGGATGGCCGAGAAGTAGGCCGTGGTGTCGGCTTTCTGTTTGAGATACATCTTCTCGTTCTGCGCGAGGTAAAGTTGCTTATATGCCTGAAACTTCGCTGCATACACGTTCGGCTCCATACGCCAAGTACTGTCGGCCGCAAGGCGTTCGGCTTCCTTTATGGCGTCGCCTGTCTTGCCGTTCTTGACGTAGGAACGCAAGGTCTTCAGCTCCTTCTGCGCTGAAGCAGGGAGCAAGAGGCCAATGGCGAAGACAAGGAAGAGGGCAGAACGTCTCATGTGTGAGCCTTTGTATTGCTGGGGGGTATATAACAGATGCGGCTGCAAAAATAGCAAAAAATATTGAAACAGCCAAGGAACAGGCGCGGCAGTCATCCTTTTTGAAGTGCGAAACAGGAGAATTGATGCCGTTTTCTTACTCTCCGTCTTGAAAAATCCGCAGGGTGGGGGATGTTTCCTGCCGGTAGGGAGGCAAAAGGTTCTTGAGGTGGCCCGACCGTCCTTTTTCTTGGGAAGCGGGCTGCCCTATTGTGCGGGATTCACAATCCGGCTCCGGCCTCACGCGCGCTTAATATAATTAATGTATGGAGCTGGCGGGGGATAAAACGAAACGACCCCGCTTGGGCTTTCGCTCGTGCGGGGTCGTAGGACGTTCGTGGGTATATTAGAGATTTTCCTTTTCAATGTCCTTGAAGTACTTGTACGTGCCGACCTTGATTTCCTCGCAGGCGGCTTCGTCACACACGATGATGGCGTGGGGATGCTGCTGGAGGGCGCTGATGGTCCAAGCCTGGGTGACGGGGCCCTCGATGGCGGCCTGCAGGGCACGGGCCTTGCCGTGGCCGTTGCATACGATGAGCACTTCGGCGGCGTCCATCACGGTGCCTACACCTACGGTGAGGGCGGTCTTGGGCACCTTGTTCACGTCGTTTTCAAAGAAGCGGCTGTTGGCAATAATGGTGTCGGTGGTGAGAGTCTTTTGGCGTGTGCGGCTCTCGAGGGAGGAGAAGGGCTCGTTGAAGGCGATGTGGCCGTCGGGGCCGATGCCGCCCATGAAAAGGTCGATGCCGCCGGCGTCCTCGATGGCCTGCTCGTAGGCTTCGCACTCTGCCTCGAGGTCTTCGGCGTTGCCGTTGAGGATGTGGACGTTCTCGGGCTTGATGTCGATGTGGGAGAAGAAGTTGTTCCACATGAAGGAGTGGTAGCTCTCGGGGTGCTCCTCGGGGAGGCCTACGTATTCGTCCATGTTGAAGGTGACGACGTTCTGGAAGCTGACCTTGCCCTCGTTATGGAGTTTGATGAGGTTGCGGTAGAGGCCGAGGGGGCTGCTGCCGGTGGGGCATCCGAGCACGAAGGGGCACTCGGGGGTAGGGTTGGCTTCGTTGATACGGCTGGCCACGTATTCGGCGGCCCAGCGGCTGAGGTTTTCGTAGTCGGGTTGGATAATTACGCGCATAATTGTAATGTTTTAAGAAGTTTTCGTAGGCAAAATTAGTGAAAGTTTGTGAAAATACATAGAAAAGGAACGTTTTTTTTGCTTATTTCGTGAAAAAAGTGCAAATTTGCAGCAATTTCATGCGCATATTAACGCAATAACTTTACAAAATAATGAAAAAAACATTCTTCACTCTCCTGTGCGGGCTGCTATCGGTCACGGCAGGAGCCGACACTCAGAGTGTGGTGCTGACGACCAACAAGGCCAGCGGCACGCCTCTGACGATTCTTCTGAACAACTCCCGCACTGGCGTGAGCGTTGACTGGGGTAACGGTACCCCGGTGGCCTACACTCAGGCCACCGACGGAATAATCGAGGTCAAGGGCAACGTGGCCGGTGCCACCGTGACCATTACCTCTGAGCGCCCCATCACTATGCTGGCCGCCGCCGACTGCGGCCTGACGGCCATCGACCTCACCGGTGCGCCCAACCTTGCGAGCCTGTACTTGCAGAACAATGCGCTGACGGCCATCGACCTTACCAAGGAAAAGGGCCTGCGCGACCTCAACCTGTCGAACAATCAGCTCACCGCCGTGACGCTCTCTGCGACGAATAACCCCGATTTGGAGACGCTTGACGTGAGCCACAACCCCTTCTCCTCCACGTCGTTCACCTACGGCAGTGAGAGACTGCGCTATCTCGGCGTGAGCGGCAACGGCATCAAGACGCTGAGCCTGACGAAGGACACGGGTCTGCTCGGCCTGAAAGCCAACGACAACAGCATCACCACCCTCAACATCACTTCAGCCACGAACCTTACGATGCTGGACGCCAGCAACAACAGCATCGCCCGCCTGAACGTGCCCGAGGAGCTGACTACGCTGCAGCAGGTGTATGTTGACAACAATAAGATTTCCGGCTCCATAGACCTCTCCGGCTGCAAGCAGCTGAACGTGCTGGACGTGAGCCACAACGAGATTGACGGCGTAGCCCTGCCCGCTAGCACCAAGCTCCAGGCCTACGATTGCGGCTACAACAACATGACGTTCTCCTCGCTGCCCCGCACCAACTATCAGCCCACGCTGTATTTCAACTACCAGCCTCAGGGCGTGTATGACATAAAGGTGCTCACCGGCATGAACAAGGCCAGCTGGGGCAGTGACTACCAGCCCTGGGCCACGATGAGCCCCGGCTACGACAAGCGCCAGGACGCCGCCTACGTGGTGGACATGACGGGCCTGCGTTCCGGCAGCGGAGCCAGCAGCGTGAAGTTCGCCTTCTATGAAATCGCCGAGGACGGCACCGAGATTGCCCTGCAGCAGGCCAGTGCCGCCAACAAGACGCTGGACTTCGCCAACATCAACGGCAAGGTTACCTTCCAGCGCCCCATGAAGCGCGTCTATGGCGTGCTGACCGACGACGGTTATCCCGAGCTCGTCATCCGCACCAGCACCTTCGCCGTCATCAATCCCGCTGCCGAAAGCATCAGCGAAGTGGAGACCGCCGGCGAGCAGCCAGCTGCCATCTATGATATTCAGGGCCGTCGCGTGGAGAATGCTACACGCGGACTCTACATTATTAACAATAAGAAAGTCATCCGCAAATAAAGACCGCACAGCATTATGAAAAAGATATTATTTCTCACCGCTTTCCTGCTGTCGGCTCTGACAGCAATGGCCCAGATGCCCCGCATCATCGTGCCCAACAGCCACACCACCAACTATCAGGAGCACACGCTCTGCTACACGGTGGACGCCAACGTGGACTACACCGTATCCTCCACTGCCGACTGGGCCAAAGTGCGCCAGGCCGGCAAGTCCGTATATATCCATCTGGAACAAAACCTCCTCGCCGAACCCCGCACGACATCCATCGTCTTCAAGAGCAGCGCCACGGAGTTCCAGCAGGTGATGACCGTCACCCAGACCCGCGACGAGAGCGTGGAGGCTGCCCCGATGGACACCTACATCCGTCCTACCAGCGCCACCGACAACAACCACCAGAGCGGAGAGCCCATCAGCCGCACCTACGACCGCGACTCCAACACCCTCTACCACTCTGCCTACAGTGGCAACGACGTGACGAGCAGCAATCCCGCCATCCTCACCTACAACTTCAAGGACGCTCCCCACATTGACTACCTCATCTACGTGCCCCGCAGCAGCGGCAACAACGGCAACTTCGGCAAGGTGACCATCTCCCTCAAGCATCAGGGCGAGACCAAGTTCACCACGTATGGCGACTATGACTTCAAGGAAAGCTCCGACGCCAGCACCATCATCTTCAACGAGAACGTCCGCGACAACATCATCGCCGTGCAGTTCGAGGTCAAGAGCGGCGCCAACAAGTTCGCCTCCTGCGCCGAGATGGAGTTCTATGCCTACAACGACGAGGGCAAGGCCGAGTACAGCATCTTCGGCGACGACGTATATAGCACCCTCCGCCCCGGCGTGACCAAGGCTGACATCGACGCCCTTGAGAATCCCTTCGTCAAGGCCCTCGCCACCCAGCTCTACAGCGGCACCTACGAAACCAAGTGGCGCGTTGCCGAATATGAGTGCTACACCACCCTCCAGACCCTCTCCGAGCGCTGGAACGCCCCCGGCAAACTCTACGACCAGCGTGCCGGCGTCACCGGTATCAGCATCACCAAGGGCAAGCAGGCCGTCATCGTGGCCGGCATCCCCGAAGGCAAGAGCGCCGGCCTCGCCGTCACCGCCTGGTGGACCGGCAAGGAAGGCTTCAACTTCGACGGCGGCGATCCCCAGAGCTACACCTACGGCCTCCACAACGGCGTCAACGTCATCGACTACACCTTCGACTACGACGGCCTCGCCTACATACGCTACTACGACGACGATGCCGAGAACCAGCCCAACATCCGCGTACACTTCGTCAACGGCATTATCAACGGCTATCTCAATCCCTCCCTCACCAACAAGGAGATGAAGGAACTCTGCACCAATGCCCCCAACATCTGTATGGACGTCGTCGGCAAGCGCGTACACTCCATCTGGACTTCCGAAGGCCTCGCCAACTACTGCAAGGACTCCAAGGGCAGCGGCCTCGGCTACCGCCAGTACATCAACGTGCTCGACAGCCTCATCGTATGGGAACACCGCTCCCTCGGATTCGAGAAGTACAACCGCATACCCCGCAACCGCACCATGGCCTACGTGAACTTCACCTACTACATGTTCCAGGGCGGCTTCGGCGTCAGCTTCCACCACAATCAGGAGCAGCGCGTGCTCAACTGCAAGACCCTTATCTACAACGATAACGATGCCATCTGGGGACTCTCCCACGAGTGGGGCCACCAGCACCAGATGCACCCCTACTTCTGCTGGGCCGGTCTCGGCGAGGTCAGCAACAACGTGCAGTCCTATTATAATATAACGCACATGGGCTACCGCACCTCCGACAAGATACAGTCATGGCCGGATGCCCGCAAGCACTTCTACGAGACCACCGCCACCCCCGTCAAGCAAGACGCCGTGGAGCACGGAATGGCCTATCGCGGACAAGCCTATAAGTATCGCACCGAAATCCGCAACGCCAAGCTCCGCGAGGTAGCCGCCGCACAGACGGGTGCCGACACCACCGCCACCGCCTACGACGCCAATCCCCGCCGCGCACTCCATATCAATGAAATGGACGTCTGCGAGGCACTCACCCCCTTCATCATGCTCAACAACTACTTCACCCAGAACCGTCCCGACGGCAAGACCGACACCAAGTACTGCGATTTCAGCGCCGACTGGTACGAGTCTCTCCGCCAGAACGACGACGAGAACGGCTCTCAGATTGAGAAGAAGGGCGAGGCCGACAAGTACGAGCTCATCGCCTCCGCACAGAACGGCAACAAGAACAACAAGCTCGCCGCCCTCAAGAAGCGCTTCCCCGAGAGCTGCTGGGTAAAGAACAACTATGTCGATGCCTCCAGCCAGTCCAGCGAGAACTCCGTGCCCTTCATCCTCAACTGGATACGCAAGACCTCCCGCCTGAGCGGCTACAATCTCTGGCCCTATTTCGAGCGCTTCGGCTTCCTCCGCACCATAGCCCTCCGCATCGGCGACTACGGCAACGCCTGGTACGTCATGAACGACGAAATCTACGACGAGTTCAAGGCCGACATGGACGCCCTCGTGGCCAGCGGCGAGCTCAAAGCCATGGACGAAGCTATGGTCAAGGCCATCTTCTACTGCCCCGACGACTGGCAGCCCGTGCCCAACATCGCCAACGATTGAGAGACAAAAAGTTTACCCGAACACAGCTCATAAAATATCATGGACAGCAAGACAAAATTACTTGTAATAATCCTCGGCATCGTGCTCTTCGCAGTAGGTTTCGGAGCAGGCTATCTTTGCTGCTACGCCATCGAGAAAAACGGAAAGCCCGGCAAAGACCGCGAAGCCTATAAGGCCCTCGAAGGCAGCTACGACGTCCAGGCCTATGAAGATTTCCTGTCCGACTATCCCGACAGCCCCCGCGCCGGCAAAGTGCGCGAACGCAAGGAACAGCTCGAGGACATGGCAGAGGAATGGACGCAAATACAGGCCATCGGCAATATCGGCGACTTCCTCAACTTCAAGGCCAACTACGGCAATCCGCACTACAACCGCCTTTGCGATATGAAGATAGACTCCCTGGAGTATGTCAACGCCCGCACGTCGAATACGATGGAGTCCTACAAGGCCTATCTCCGCAAGTATCCCCACGGCCGCTATGTGGAAGATGCCAACGAAGCAATCAACGGCGCCCTCAAGAAAATAGCCTCGCAGCGGCGTGAAGCCGAAGCCTCCGAGGAGGGCGAAGAAGCCGAAGCCCCAGGCGCAGCCACCCATGCTGCCGAAGGAGCCGAACACTCCGCAGCCCCCGCAGCCCCCGCAGCGGTCCCCGTCCACTGATACACATGCACATGCAGCCCCCTCATGCCCCTATCCTCAGCCCCGGCTCGCGCCGATGAGGAGGGCATGAGGGGGGCTTTTTTACATACCCGTCCCATGGATAACTATTTAACACTTTCCTCGCCCGGCGAAGCCACATACGTGGAAAAGCGCTCCCGTTTCCTCGCCTTCGCCCATCATGTAGGCAGTGAGGAGGAGGTGAAGACCCTCGTGGAGCAATACCGGCGGGAGTACTACGATGCCCGCCACGTGTGCTACGCCTATGCCCTCGGCACCGAGGGGGAGCGTTTCCGCGCCGTGGACGACGGCGAACCCGGCGGCTCTGCCGGCAAGCCCATCCATGGGCAGATAGTATCACGCGGGCTCACGGAGACCCTCGTCGTCATCGTGCGCTATTTCGGAGGCGTAAAGCTCGGCACGGGTGGCCTTGCCGTAGCCTACAAGACCGCCGCCGGCGCCGCCCTCGATGCCGCCGCCACGGAAGAGCGCATACTGACGAGCGAGGTAAAGGCCCAAGTGCCCTATCCCGATGCCGACGCCGCCATGCGCCTGGCCCGCGGCGTGGGCGCCGAAATGCTACCGCCCGACTATACCGACGTAGCCACTATCCTCCGTTTCCGTATTCGTCAGAGCGAAGAACCTGCCCTCATTGCCGCCTTGCAGAAAATACACACGCTCACGGTACTCAGCGAAGAATAGACATTATTATAGGTAATGATATACGTGTTGGCACAAACCTATCTGTCTTATATTTTTATCAAGAATTACAGTAATCGGCTTTGCCGCTTGCCAGAGCAAGAATTAAAGAATTACTTCGTTAGCCTTATATAAAGAATTTCTTTGAATTAGCTGCTTGATGCAGCAGAATTCCTGCGGACAACTATTCAGCAGTGCCCGGGCACTGCGTAATTCCTAAAAAATCATTATCAGAACACGATAAAAATTCCTTAATTCTTGATAAATAAAAATATGTTGTGCCAAATTGTATATCGTCACCTTATTATATAATATACGCACGCACACGCGCGAAGAACTGCTACACTTCTTACACCTCTTACACCTCTTACATCCCCCCATACAACACACCCCGCCAAGGCCTTTAATCCTTGACGGGGTGTTTCTTTTACTCTCCCATTTCATTCCCCTCCCGCTCGCAGAGCGGACCCTTTCCCCGCGTTAGCGTACCCTTTCCCCAACAGGGGAGAGGTGGCGGAGCCGGAGAGAGGCTGGGGAGAGGTGGCGAAGCCGGAGAGAGGCTGGGAGGGGCAGTGGTGGGTCTTATTCCCAATCATCCGCCCAACTATCCTGTGCGCGGGTGTCGAACTCGCCCGTCTCGCCGCCAAACGGTATCTCGCTGGCGCCGCCAAGGAAAGCTCGCTCGGATGTCATGGAGGCCAGCTCGGCCTCGGGGATAATATACTTCTTCATAATTAGAAAATTAGAAAATTAGCAAATTTGCAAATTAGCAAATGTGAGAATTAGCAAATTATATTGTCTGTCCGCAGGGCATTTCCGAATTTGCTAATTTCCAAATTTGCTAATTAATAATCTTTTTACCGTTCACGATGCTGATGCCCTTCACGGCACCCTTCACGCCGCGGCCCATAAGGTCGTAAGCTACAGGGCTCTCACCCTTGGAGGAGCAGGAGGGGGCTTCAATTGCCTCCGTCTCATCTTCGCCGTCCACCACAATCTTGATGTTCTGGGCCTTCACAGAGGCATAACCACCGCTGCGAGGCGTGATGCTCATATACCAGCGCTGAGGTTTAAGCACCACACTGGCGCTGTTGGCTCTCTGCAAGGAGCCGCCACTCATGGCGTAGTAGCCGTTGGCATACATCGTGTTGAGAGGAGCGTATGTGCCGGTGAAAGTGTAAGTATATAACGTTGAGCTGCAATCTACGCTGTTGCTTTCGGCAGGCTGAAGCGTCTTATTGTTGAAAGTTCGGGAATAGTCTCCAGTGTTCTTGGCGCGAATAAGATACGGGAAGTTAGGCTTTGTGCTTCCGGAAGTCTTCTTCATAACAACAAGATTCACGCGGTCGAAGTTGCCGTCATCATCGTCGTCATAGTGCATGAAGTTAAATATCTCGGCAATGTCGAAGTCATCCTTCCACTCGTCGTAGTTCAGCGAGAAGGGAATGTAGAGCGCCTGCCAATCCAAGTTGTTGAAGGTGCGGTTATACGTAATTTCAGTATAGTTGCATTCGCGTGGCTGCGTATAAGACATCGCGTCGTTGAAACCATCCACGTATATATGGTTGGCATTATACAGCTCTTCTACTATTTCGCTTTGGTCAAAGTCCTCTGCAACAAATATGCGGAAACTATTGCCACGATCTTTGGTCGTCCAATTGTCAAAAAGGACATAACTACCGCTATTGATGTTTATATTTTTATTTGCGTTATAATAGAGGCGCACAGTGTTATTGCCGGCATCCGTAAAGAGTACGGGCGCGTAATCACACGAGGAAGAGAGAGCACCGCTCTGCGTCACGAACTTCTTCGCACCCACATTATAAAGGTATAAGTTGTCATCATATTTAATAAAGGCGAACTGCTGCAAAGCGTCGTGCTTGTCTATGTTGCTTACAGCTATTTTTGCCACCTTTGAGGCATCGGCGCTCGCAGCTCCAAGACCACCGCGCTCTGTATAAATATAATAGCACTTCGTCACATCCACATCATCCGCGCAAAGTACGGATTTGGGCTCGTAGGTAACAGTAATAAGACCAACAGAGTAAGACAAAATGGAAATATAGCCATCAATTGTTTCTATCTCCACTTCATCTTCGTCAACAAACGGGATTGGAAGGATGTCTCCGTCGCCATATTTTATGCCATGATATGTCAAAGAGGGATTCACTCCTTCTGGTGCTCCTACAATACGTATTGTAGAAGGACCAGCTATTTCAATGGCGTGGAAGGTGGAGCCGGCATCGTTAGAGGCCCAATGCATCAGCTGGTTGCTCTGGAAGTTGACGTACTGCTGGCCCTCTACGTTGAGGCAGAAGCCGCCGTCTGCTTTAGATGAAGTCCAGCCGGTGAGGGTAGCCTTGAAGGTGGAGCCAGAGGTCTCAACGGTGCAGGAGGTGTTGTTGTCTGCGCTGTAGAGAGCCTTGCCGGAAGCCTTGTTGTAAATAACGAAGCCGTCGGTGGGATTGCCCACAAAGCCCCAAGCAAACTCGGGAGTTCTCTGGTAATTCGTTACATTGGCCTGCACATTGGGGGTGGCGCTGGCACTGTAATAAGCGTAGTGCTTGTTGTTGCATTGAAGGTTTAAGGCATACCAATGCTCAATTTTGTCATAGCTGGAAGCATACTTGACGGGGAAGGGGATGTAGGTGACGGTTACAATGTTGCCGGTAACGCTAACAGTTGCGGTGTAGCAGCCGTCAATGGCGAGGACGGCCAAATCAGAGGCGTCAAGGTCAGCGGCCTTGAAGGTCTCGCCGTTGCCATACTGTGTGCTGTTGTAGATAACTTTACCGTCGGTAGCACCATTGATGATTACGGTGTAGATGGGAATAACAGTTTCCTTATAAGCATTAAGTGCAGTTTGCAAGGCATCGATGTTCGCCTGAGTGGCGCCTGAGGTGATAGCCTTGGCCGTGTTCAGGGCTGCGAGCATGTTGGCAGCCTCGGTGGCATAGGTCTCGTTGAGGGAGGCGCCCATCTTGTTGAGTTGGAACTCGGAGCAGTGCCAGTAACCACGCTGGTAGGAGCCATTGCTTTCCTCGTTGAAGAAGCGGAGGTACTTGGCAGCAGTGGGCAGGGTGAAGGTGCCGGTCACATAGCCGGTGGTGGTCTCGAACTTCATAGAGCCATCAAGCAGCGTGTAAGGTTCGCTACCGTCAACGCTATACTCTACGGACATCTCTACGGGGTGGTCGTTGTCAGCGCCGCTGCGGCGTCCCATGGTCATCTGGATTTGTCCACTGATGGCCTCGGAGAGAGCAACCTGGAGGTAGTGCACATGGCGGTCAACTTCGCTGGCCCAGCTGGAGTGCCAGTAGGTATTGAGGTTGCCATCAAGCAGATTGTTGAGATTGCCTTCACGAGTCTCTGTAGCATTACTGCTGAACTGAGAGTTGGCAGTGATGAGGTTAGCGCCGGGAAGGCCAACGTTGTTGGCTGCATAGGCGGCTTCAGCGGCAGAGATAAGTTCTTCAAGTGCAACCTGAGTGATGTCGGCCCACGCTCCCGTCACCGTCAGGCAAACGAGAACTAAAAAAGCAAGAAACTTTTTCATAATGTTTTGTTTTTAGGTTAGTAATATAGGGTTGTTTAGCTGTTTTCGGTCACACATTATATATTATTATATCTGCACCCGCAGTTTCTCCTGCAACGCGGCGCTGTAGAGGTCGGTGCGCAGGGCGAGGGGCGTGCGCGGAAGGCGGAAGGTGTGGCTGGGGATGGTGGCACCGCGGCATATTACGCGGCGGAACACGCCGAGGGCGCGCTCCACGTGCAAGGCACCCAGTGCGGCCAACTCCGCGGGGAACGCGCCGAGCGGCACGCGGTGCGCCAGGTTCTCATTGCCCAGCAGGCAGCACGCGGCCGTGTGGGCCTCGCTCTCCAGATACACGTACTCCTTCGGCTGCACGGCTTCGGGCAGGGCGGCACCGATGCGGCGTGCCATGTCGTAGCGCGTCAGAGGCCCCACCCACGGGTCGCCGCCGTAGTGGGCGCACACGTCGGCATAGAGTGCCTCGAAGTCGTCGTAATGCCGGAAGTCGCCCAGCGTGGCAGCCACGTGGCGCAGAGCCTCGGCCCTGTGGCCTTGCAGCCTCGGCACGGACGACAGGCGGCGCTGGTGCTCGCCGATGAGCACCACCTCGGCCTTCTCCATATCGGAGAACTCCGCGCCCTGCACCACCTGCCGCACCAGCCGGTGTTCTGCCAGCAGCGCAGGGCGATAGCAGGCCGCGTAGGCAGCGGCCAAATCGGAAAAGGAGGAGAAGCGTGCGGCAATGAAGTTGGGCATGCTGAGTAAGCAGTGCGGCCGCCCCTCTGGCCAATGTGATTAGTTTTGCGTACAAGAAAAGCGTAGGGACTTGTCCTTACTCATCTTAATCGGGTATCGCCAAATACCTTGCTGAAATGAATAAGAATATAGCAACCCCACGCCGATATGTAATTGCTATTCGGCGTGGAGTGTGCCGTATGCAAGAACACATACAGGTGGACGTTACATACCCTATATCCTTCAGCTTATAGTGAAACTGGCGATTTCGATTAAAGGATAAAGCGTGGAACGCCTTCTTGACAAGCGGTTTGTCTCGCTTGCGAGTGCAAAGATACAAATAAGTGAGCGAAAAGCCAAATAAATATGACAAAAACAACGCGCAGCCGCGTCAAAACGCGAAATGCCGTAGGCATGAGATAGGGTAGCCAGCCATGAGCGCAGCGTTATGCCTGGTCGGGGGCCTCGACGCACGGGATGCCTGCCGTCAGGTAGGCGATAGCGCCCCATGATACAAACCGCGAAAATTTATGAATAATTTATTCCTAATTCATGCCTAACCGCAGGTATTTATTCCTAATTTTTTCCTAATTTATGTAGCGCCGCAGGCATTTATCCCTTCCCCGAAACTGTAAAATATTTTGACAAAATTTTGTACTAAATTTTGGGGACTTTTCGCCGTTCGCGACGGGATTTTTGTTATTTCGGGATGACATTTTCAAGGCTCGCGCCCACTTTTTCCAGCCCGCGCCGTCCCAGACCCGCATCCTCTGGCCACTAGTCCTCATTTAATTCAAACTTCTTCCCATTTAATTTGAATTAGTCCTCTTTTAATTTGAACTAGTTCCCTTTTAATTTCCAGCGAAAGGGA
>JAKSLT010000037.1 GCA_024401055.1 Bacteroidaceae bacterium
CTCGCGGAGCGACTAAGATTATCATTTGCCTTCGGCAAGAAATAGCACCGCCCTCCCGGCGGGAAATAGGTTGCCCTGCGGGGGAAATAAGGAAATACAATTTCTGAGCGAAGCGAATGTCTATTTCGGAGCGGAGCGACTTGTATTTCTCGCGGAGCGACTAAGATTATCATTTGCCTTCGGCAAGAAATAGCACCGCCCTCGGGCGGGAAATAGGTTGCCCTGCGGGGGAAATAAGGAAATTATTGCTGTCCAGGGAAAAAGAAAGTAATCTTTCGTATCCCTTGTAAATCCAGGAGGTATGGAAGGTTGTCAAGAGGAGGGGCTTACCTTTTAGCAAGCGACGGCAAAGCCCCGAAGGGGCGACAGATTGGAGGATAGGGCGAGAGCCCTATCTTTTGTGTATGACCCTTTACGGGAGCGCTGTAAGTGCGACATAATTACCACTTTACTTGAATTGTGTCGCACTTACAGCGCTCCCAGAACAAATGGCAACGAGTACGGTAGGGCTCTCGCCCTACCCTCCATTATGTCGTCCTTTCAGGACTTTCAACTTTCCCCGGACAGCAATATAAGGAAATACAATTTCTAAGCGAAGCGAATGTCTATTTCTGAGCGAAGCGACTGATATTTCTCGCGGAGCGACAAAGATTATCATTTGCCTTCGGCAAGAAATAGCACCGCCCTCCCGGCGGGAAATAGGTTGCCCCTTCGGGGGAAATAAGGAAATACAATTTCTGAGCGAAGCGAATGTCAATTTCGGAGCGGAGCGACTTGTATTTCTCGCGGGGCGACTAAGATTATCATTTGCCTTCGGCAAGAAATAGCACCGCCCTACGGGCAGGAAATAGGTTGCCCTGTGGGGGAAATAAGGAAATACAATTTCTGAGCGAAGCGAATGTCTATTTCGGAGCGGAGCGACTTGTATTTCTCGCGGAGCGACAAAGATTATCATTTGCCTTCGGCAAGAAATAGCGCCGCCCTCGGGCGGGAAATAGGTTGCCCTACGGGGGAAATAAGGAAAAGGCCTTGCCAATTTGCTAATTTCCTAATTTTCTATTGACTTCCTCCTTCCATTTGATTTTGACAATTGTCGAAACTATTTTCCACATATGTCGAAAGTATTTTCCACATATGTCGAAAGTATTTTCCACATATGTCGAAAGTATTTTCCACATATGTAGAAACGAAACGGAAAGCGGTTTTCCAACGTTTACGCCTCGAATCGGCCGCTTTATATTTCCTATCACATCATCTCCCCCTCAAAGTGGAGGTTTCCCGCCTTATCCTTCAAAGGAACACTCGTATTTTGCCAATCTTTCGGACAGCGATAGGTGAAGGTTGTTTTATTGTTTTTGCTGCCTATGTGTAGCAAAACGGCGATGTAGACATATAAAAAATGCTAAATTTGCCTTTTCACGCGCGCGTATATTATATATAATGTGTAAATTTGTAGCGCAGAGTAGTTTTACGTGTATGCGCAACTTGCCAAAACGTGTGCGTGAATACGCCGCCACTGCCTCGCATGAAAAGAAAATAAATACAAATAACTTATTAATTAACTTTCATTACAATGAAAAAACTATTTACTCTTCTCGCTCTTATTTGCCTGATGGTAACGGGAGCGTGGGCCAACGTCACATCGATTGACCAAGTGGAGGAAAATGCCATCTACACATTGACGTGTTCACGTGGCTCTCTCACTGTCAGCAGTGACAAGTCCAAGCTGGCCAGCTCTACAGATGCTGGCACGACATTCAGTCCCCTCAGCACGGACTATCAGTTCCAATTTAAGAAAAGCGGCGACAACTACTACCTTTATAGCGTAGGCGCTGCGAAGTATTCCAAAAACGACGGCACACTCGTTGACAACATCGGCGACGCCGCCGCCCTGGCGCTTAACGACTGGGGCAACGGTACAGCCCAGCCGCGTTGGGATGATAACCACTGCCTTAATTTCGGTGGCCAGTCCCAGCTTCTCATTAGCAATTACAAGACCGGTGATGCCGGCAATTATTTTACAATTGCCCTGTTACCCCTCACTTCTGCCAATGACATCGTAGAATCTCGCGTATATACGCTCTCCTCTTTCAACCGTGGCAGTTTCGTGTATAGTTCCACCTATGCCGACGGCTATATCTCCGGAAGCAACAGGGCTGGCTATACCTTCAATGCCAATGACGAAAACTGCCAGTTCGTGTTCTTAAAGTACGGCGGTAATACTTACCTCTATAGCCTTGGCGCAGATAAGTTTGTGGCTTATGGTAGCGACGGTCTCCATACGAGTGCCACCGTTCCCACAGAAGGCATAGAACTGCTCGCCTCCACCGGCAGCCACAAGACCACCCATCCCACTGTGCTTCGCATTGACAACAGCCACCAGTGCAATATGAGCACGGACCAGGGTAAGGGCATCCTGACCAACTGGAACAATACGGGCGACGACGGCAATATGCTCTGCATCCAGCCCGTTGCCGAACTGACGAGCGAGCAGCTCGCTGCTATCAAGGAAGTGTTCCGCACCTTCACGACCTCCCAAGCTCCCGTAAATGGCGTATGGCAGGCAGGCACTAAGTTCTACTCCATCAAAGAAAAGCGCAAGGGTTATTTCTATGCCAGCGAGCTTCCCGCTATCACCAATACTACCGCTCCCTCCACCGACGACGGCAAGTGGGCTGTGATTGCCAACGGCTCCTACTTCCAGTTCATGAACAAGGACACCAAGCAGGTTCTGACCTTCGCCAGCGCAGCCAACGATGCAGTGGCCGGCGTTACTGACAACCTCAACGACCCCTACAGCCTTATTGACGTAGTAACCTACAAGAACTCCAAGTTTGAGGCTGGATACGAGTGCTTCAAGATTGCTAATGAGAATGCTTATCCCAATGACAAAGGCGTAGGTCTCGCAGTATGGGATAACGAACAGGCTCTCTGGGGCTGGGGCAGCAGTGCCAGCAATCCCGGCAACGGCGACGACGGCTCCAAGTTCAAGTTCACTCTCGTTGAAGAAATAACCGATGTAACCTACACCGTTAACGTGGAAGGCGCTCCCTCCGCAGTAACCGTTACCGTTAAGGGTGTAACGGTAGTAGATAACACTGTTTCCCTCAGCAGCACAGCCACCGAAGCCGACGTTGTAGCTGAAGTTGTGCCGGGCTATTTCCCTGCCACAGTAACCGTTGGTTCCGACTACACTATCAACGTAAGCTATCGGAAATGGCCCTTCGAGACAGCCGACAGCTTCGCCAATATCCAGAAATGGTATGGCATGACCATCCACTACGGCAAAGAGCGCGCTCCATATTACGATGCTAGCGCTACTCCCAACATTCAGACCGACGGCGAGGGCTACAAGACAGCAGACAAGTATGCCTGGGGCTTCGTGCTGAATAGCGACGGCACCGTAAAGGTTTACAACAAGGCTGCTGGCAGCGGCTTCTCCCTCTACAGTGCTGACAACAACACCGATTGCGCCCTCAGCGACACCAACAGCTCCGACTTCAAGGTGCGTCTCACGGGATGGACGGCGGAAGCACAGGCCAGCGGCGGCTTCTGCCTGAACGTAGAAGGCCAGCAGTACGTCAATCATCAGTACAATCTGTTGAAACACTGGAAAGACGCCGACGCCGGCTCTACCTTCAACGTCTTTGAACTGGACTTCGGCACCAAGACCTACACCGTACATATCACAGGCAATGCTCCCACTGACGCCAAGGTGCTCTACGGCGGTCAGCCTTATACCGACGGACAGACGATAAGCAGCGTGGAAGTGACCGCTGACGACATCACTCCCGATGCCCCGGCCGGCTATGCCTATGAACTTACTGTTGACGGCAACGACATCTATGTGAATTATCAGGCAGTTCCCGCGGCCGGCACATACTTCCGTCTGCAGAACCGCAACTACAGCACGTATATGAACGCCAACGGCGAACAGGTTAACGGCAATGCCGACGGCACGGGGCTCGGCACGCTGTGGTATGCTAAGGACAACGGCTCCGGCGCTCTCCAGCTGATGAACGCTGCCACAGGCCGCTTCCTCGGCAATATCACTCAGAGCAACAACGTATCGCTCAACACGGGCAACACCACCACCTTCGAGTTTGTGGCCGTGGGCGACTACATCGCCTTCAAGCAGACCGGCGGCGGTAATCGCCAGTATGGCCATATTGATGGCGGCAACCACCTTGTGGGTTGGAGCACGGACGCTGCGGCTACCCAGTGGACATACACCCCGGAGACTCCTGCAATGACAGACTACACCATCACCGTGACGGGCCTTCCCGAAGGCGTCACCGGCGGTCTTCTCTACTACGGCCAGACCCAAAGCAGCACGCTGAATGCTCCCACCGGCCTCGACGCTTCTCTGCTCTCCGGCGCCAGCGTTTCGGGCTATAAGGCTCCCACCGTGTCTATGGAAGGCACTGCCATTACCGTTACTTACGCTCCTCTTCCCTTTGTCGTGGGCGAAACTTACACCATCAAGGGCGTATTTGCCGACAAGGACGCTGAATGGTACATTTGTGACAGTGGCACGACGGCCGTGGCTGCTGCCGAGCTGCCCGCCGACAAGAGCGGCAACTGGATTTATACCGGTGACGGCAAGTTCCAGAATGTGAAGAATAATACCCGTTACCTCGCCACAGGTTCCGGTCTGACGACCAACACGACGGGCGTGGCCTTTACTGTGCAAGATGGTTTGGCAGAGGGTACCAAGACCTTGTTCAACGGCAGTACAAGCTACGCCGTTGGTAAGGAAGGCGGCATTTCCGGCGGCCAATATGGTAAAGGAGAAAAGCATAACACCGGTGACTGGACTACAGACTTCTTCATTGAGATTCTTTCCGTAACCGTTCCCAACACCCTCACGCCCGCAGACGGCGCAGAAGTGCATAGCCTCAGCACCGTGAGCGTTGAGTTCACCGGCGACAACGTTTCTGAGGGTATCATACCTTTCCCCGGCGGCCAGCTTGAAGGAACGACGCAGATACTTCCCACCCTGAAGAATGGTGAAACTACCGTCACTGCCACCTCCGTAGCAGTAAGGACCGGCGTTTATAATATATTCGATATTACCTTCCCCACGGGCCAGATTACCAGTGGCGAATGGAAGCTGGATATACCTCAGGGCACGTTCTATGTAGCAGTGCCTGACGCTCTGGGAGAGTATGACCCCGTAGCAAGGATTAAGGCTAACTACACTGTATCTCTTATCCCCACAGCCGGTAGGGTCTATACTATCAAGGCTCACTTCAATAGCGAAGAACTTGATGACATCTATCTGAGCAATGACGGCACAAGCATGACTTTCCCGACTGCGGCCAGCGCCACACAGTCTTATTGGGTGGCTGTTGCCAACGACGGCAGTGACGCCGAAACTTGTCCTTGGAAGTTCCAGAGCGGTTACGGCGATGGCAAGTATCTCAACGTGAACGGCGTGAACACGACCGCCAGCATCTTCGACGTACGCGCTTGTGATAACCAGGAAGATGCCGGTTGCTATCATCTTTATAACAAGGCTCAGAATCGTAATATAGGTACTTTTGCCCTTAATCAATCCAAGAACGGTTGGGGCTCATTTGGCAGCGGTGGCTGCTGGAGTACCGGTCACAATAACGGCGGCAATCCTGCATGGACTACCGACTACATCATTGAGGAAGTCAAGAACGTTGACGTTTACACCGTAAGCGGCACGGGCTCCGTTGGCGTAACGGGCATTTCCGGCTACACCTACGCCAGTGCCGTTGCAGCAGGCGGCGTGCTTATCGTTCCTGCCGGCACGACCCTGACCGACGCCAACTTCACGGACAACGACAATGTATTCGTGACTATCGATAACGAGGCCAAGACAATCATCCTCACCGAAATCATCGTGACGAAGCCCACCTCTCTCGACCAGATTGAGCAGGGTGTGCCCTATACCATTACCACCTACGACCGCGGTGCAATGATTTACACCGAGAACGGCCTGAGCTCTACCACGAAGGAGAACGTTGACGTTGATCCTTCCGATCCCGACCAGCAGTTCCTCTTCGTAGAGCACCACGGTCAGTACTATTTCTATTCCGTAGGCGGCGAGAAGTTCATCAACGTCACGGGTAAGAATGAGAACAACAACCGCGCCGTAGGCGTTGACGCTCCCGTCAATACCTCCCTCACTTTCGAGGCCAGCACGGGTTCCCATAAGGAAGACTTCCCCGTTGTCCTCAATATCGACGGCCACCACGTGGGTATCAGCAATAGCTTCGTTCCTGCTGTCATCACTCACTACAACGGCACCGGCGACGGCGGCAACATGCTCCGCCTCACTCCTGTGCTGGGTACGACTGTTGACCTCGACCCCATCATCGCCAAGCTCCCGAAGATTTGCCCGCTGGATGCCGCTACATACTACGTCACCATCGAGAACCACGAGACGGGACGTCAGCCCTTCCTCTTCAATGACATTCAGTATGCCGACGAAATTACTCTTCAGGGTACCACCGTCAATACCAACGGCTACATCTGGAAGGTGACCTCCGACGGCGAAGGCAACATCACCGATATCGTGAACGCTGAGACCGGCAAGGGCATCAAGCCCTCTGGCGGCAAAGCCTCAAGCAGCATCACCGAGTTCCAGTACACCGCAGGTGCGAACGACGGTTACTACAACCTCATCAACAGCACAGCCATCACTGGCGGCCATGACCGTCTGAACGCATCTAACGGTTCTCCCTATGTCAACGAGGCAGGCCTCCGTGCCGTGACGACATGGAACGGTGCTCACAATGACAACGAGTGGAAGTTCAACGCTGTTGACACCGAAGGCCTGGAAGAATACAATGTCGTAATTACCCAGCCCGACGGCTGCCGCGGCTATGTCCTTTATGACGGCAAGAAGGCCGGTAACGGCGGTTTCTTCCTCGCTCCCGCAGGTTCCGAGCAGAGTGCTTTCTCCGCTCCTGAGCTCCGCGGTTACCTTTGCTCTGGCGTAACCCTCACGGATCACACCGTCACCGTGACCTACACCGCTGCCGAAGCTGTTCAGGTGAACTACACGCTCTATCTGAAGGAAGGCGACACCGAGACCCTTCTGGAAACGGCTGCCGAGGCTGTCACCGAGTATGTGGGCCAGGCTCCTCAGCATCCCTTCACAATCCCCGGCTATGTGGACGTTACCTATGATCAGGGCGTGACCGACGGCCTGATTGACGGCACTGCCACCGACATCAAGGTCATCACCGCTTACAACGCAAACATGCCCTTCGTTCCCGGTCAGATGACCACCGTGGATATCGACGTGCGCAATCACTACTACTTCCACGTAGAAGAAGTTGACCTGACGATTGATAACGTTGACCAGACGGTTTGGGTACCCCGCATCAGCCCGAAGGAACCCACCTTCGGCGACGACGCTGCCTACATTTGGATTGTAGAAGGCGACTGGTATAACGGTTTCCGCTTCCACAACGACCAGCTGTCCTCCGAAACAAATTGCTACATTGCCTTCAAGCATCACGGCGTAGAAAAGACCGAGGAGCAGGCACACTACAATTTGGTATCAAGCAATACTTACGATGGTGTATGGTCCCGCGCTACATTGTCCGACGGCACCGATGCTTCCTCGCTGTTCGAATTGGTATATGCTCCTGAAAAGGGTGCAGCTAAATATCAGTTCCGCATTCGCGGCACGGGAATGTATATGAACTTCCGCGATGAGGCTGCATATCATGGTCAGAACCCCGACAGCCTCCTCTGCCTTTACAGTGGCGGTTATGGCGACCAGGCCTCTTCCTTCACCTTCCACGACGGCGAAGTCTGCACCGAAGCTGACAAGCTGGCCGTCCAGGCTATGATTGACGCCATTGAGAAGGGCGGCGTAGGTGCCCTTGCTGACAAGAACAGTCAGGAATATCTCGACCTTCAGGAACTCCTTGACCGTATCAATGATACATCAAAGGGCTGCACGCGTGCACTCTTTAATACATATACCAACAAGCTTGTCAACTCCCAACAGGAGAGGATCGCGCCCAGACCCGGCGAGGCTTACCGTCTGGCCGTACGCACAAAGAGTGGTCACAACCTGTATCTGAAGGACGGCGGCGGTTATACCACCGACTCCCTGCAGGCTGCCGTCTATGTGCTCGCCCAGAAGGATGAAGACACCTACTTCCTTGCCGGTAACAACAACGAGGAACTCACCTACTTCATGAACCAGGGCGGCACCGCCGGCAGCTATGATGCCGAGAGCTGCGACCTCAGCTATGAACTCATGAACGGTATCGAGGCCGACGGCGAAACCATCAATGCTACTCCCGCTGCGATGTACGCTACCCTCTGCCTCACCGATGCCAACGGCAACGTGGCTACCATGAACGTGGCCGACGAGTCCAATCCCACTTGGGCCAGCGACGTAGAAATGCCCTTCATGAATGATGACTACTCCTCCGCCATCGTGATGGAGCCTGTGAAGTACACCTACAACAAGCCCAAACTTGCCTCCGGCACCGGCGACGGCCACGAAGGCGTATGGTCCACCATCTGGCTGCCCTTCCCCATGGTATTCCCCGACGGCGTTGAGGTTTACAAGGGTACGCAGGAGCGCACCGTCAAGGACGAACCCTACCTCGGCCTTGAGCGCGTAGATACCGACCACGTTGTACCGCAGGGTGGCTATGTCCTCTATAGCGAAAGCATGTCTCCCGGCGAGATAAAGGTTTCTCCTAAGGCAGCCGCCGTGGCAGAAGTCCGCACTGAAGAGGACGCTGCCTTTGTAGGCTTCACCGAAGGTAATCCTGCTGAACTTTACAACACATACCTGAAGGATCAGAACCCCTATGTGCTTGCCAACAAGTCTAAGGGTATCGGCTTCTATAAGTACACCGCTACGACCGCTCCGATGGGCAAGGCCATCTGGCTCAAGCCCGTTGCCGGCAGCGATGCTGAGTGCGTGAAGCTCGGCTTCGACGACATCATCTCCGCCATCGAGGCTCTCCACGGCCATACCGGCAATGCCGAGATTTACGACCTCCAGGGCCACCGCCTCGACAAGGTACAGAAGGGCCAGATTAATGTAATCAACGGTCAGAAGATTATGTTTAAGTAATTTGAGATAATAAGATTATAAGTATGATTATGAAAAAGACATATTTTTCCCCCGTGACTCGTTCTATCGACCTGTCCCACGAAAGTGACATCCTCGACCTCAGCCAGGCGCCCATAATCGATCCCGACGAAAACCCCGATGACGACGTTGACGATCCCGCCGACGTCATGACCCGCCGTGGTGGCATCTGGGGCTGGACTGAATAAGTAAACATTCCCCGCACTACATAGAAGAAGGCCGCGCAGAAATGCGCGGCCTTCTTTAGACCCTCTAAATCTCCCTAAGGGAGACCTGTAGAGTGGGATAGGCGCGCAAAGCCTGCTGCTTTGCTGAACTGAAAGAAGGCCTATCCCCCCGCCTCCCCTGCGAGGGAGGGAACTTAAAAGAAATTATTAGTGTCCGGGAAAGTTGAAAGTCCTGAAAGGACGACATAACGGAGGGTAGGGCGCGAGCCCTACCTCACTCGTTGCCATTTGTTCTGGGAGCGCTGTAAGTGCGACACAATTCAAGTAAAGTGGTAATTATGTCGCACTTACAGCGCTCCCATAAAGGGTCATACACAAAAGATAGGGCTCGCGCCCTATCCTCCAATCTGTCGCACCTTCGGCGCTTTGCCGTTGCAGGTTAAAAAGTAAGCCCCTCCTATTGGTAACCTTTCAAATCGCTAGCATTTACAAGCGACACGAAAGATTACTTTCTTTTTCCCCGGACAGCAATACTGCTCTATGATTCTTCTTGGGGGAGGAGGGAAGCGTACAATTCGCGGAGAAGTTCCGCAACGGCCGTTTCCGCATACTTGCCGGCGCGCCGGTGCCAGAGGGGAAGGAGGGGTGTGGCGGCCTCCGGGGCATGGAGGATGCGGTGGCAAATAAGAAGGGCAGAGAGTTTAAGGAACTGCAGGCGGGCTGAGTCACGCTGGGCACGGGGGCCGCTGGTGCGCAGGGTGCCGGCGATGACTTTCATGCGGAGGGCACGGGCGATGTCGGTGGGGGTGGGAGCGTCGGCGAGAAGGCGCTGGCGGCCCTCGGGGTGGGTGAAAGAAGAGAAGAACTGGTCGTAGATGACGTATTTGTTGTCTGCGTAGGCAGCGTCGCTAACGATGTGGACATGCTCGCGCGGCAGCGTCATAGTGACTCCGAGGGCAGGCATGACGGTGACGAACACGGCGACGTGCCCCTCGGGTACGTCATCCTGCCGGTTGGCAATCTTCACGCTGAGGCCTTTGTAGTCGCCGGCGGTGATTATGCCGAGGGCACCGGACTGGTATTCGGCGGGAATTTCGATGAACGGGATATGCTGCTGGCCGCTGTAGAGGGTGAAGGCACGGCAGAAGAGGAAGAAACGGTCTATCTCCTCGGCAGCGATGGTGTCGGCTTCGAGGTGGTCGTTGATGAAGCGCCGATGCAGGATGTTGGCGCCGAGATGGGCGTCGGGATGGGTGAGGAGGCGCTGCAGGGCGTTGATGTCGTCGGTGTGTACGAAGACGTAGTTGAAGAGGTAATCGCGGGCCTGGGCAGACGTAAACTTGTCGGGGTCGGCGGTGCTGGAGACGTACTCGTTGGGACTGCGGACTTCGGCAAAAAAAGTATGACTTTCCTTCGCCTCGAAGATGGGCTTGAAGGTAAGGAAGCGCTGACGGAACGTGAGCGGCGACTTGGTGTAGAGGATGTACCAAGAAGACCCACCCCCAACCCCTCCCTGCCCCTTTTGGGCTTTCGCCATCTTTCCCCAGCCTCTCTCCGGCTTCGCCACCTCTCCCCTGTTGGGGAAAGGGTCTGCTGACGCAGGGCAAGAGTCCGCTCTGTGAGCGGGAGGGGAGTGTAATGGGGAAGTGGCTTGAGGCCTTTGGGGCTCTGCTGATGATATTAGGTGTTGTGCTTGATATTCTTTCATCCTTGAGTTCTTACTCCCCGCCTTCGAGGGAGCGGGCCTAAAAGAAATTATCTTTATAGGTTGTAAGGAGGACTGCTCCTTTTTTTAATTTTTTACTTTTTACTTTTCACTTAATATGTACGGCCCCGTGGGTTGTACGCGACGGAGGGCTACGGGGGCGCAGCGCAGGGGGAGGTCGGCGAGGGCCTGGGTGGCGGTGGCCACGGCGAGCTCAGGACGGTTGTTTTCCTGTGAGAGGTGGCAGAGCCAGAGGCCATCGAGGAGATCGGGGTTGACGTGCTGGCGGAGAAGCTCGGCGCATTGGGGATTGCTGAGGTGGCCGCGGCCGCTGCGGATGCGATGCTGAAGAGGGAGAGGGTAGGGCCCCGAGGCGAGCATGTCGGGGTCGTGGTTGGACTCGATGACGAGATACTGGGCACGGGCCACATAATGACAGATGTCGGGCGTCTCGGTGCCGGCGTCGGTGATGAGGCAGAAGGAGATGCCGTCGCAGGTGATGAAGTAGCCGGAGTTGTCGGAAGCGTCGTGGGGCACGGGGAAGGACTCAATGGTGAACGGCCCGAGCTGGAACGGTTCGCCGTGATGGATGAAATGGGCATATTCATCAGGCACCTTCCGGCGGATGATGGGGTTGCGGCGGATGCCGGCGAAGACAGGCTCCGTGGCGTAGATGGGCCAGTGGAGCTTCTGGCTGAAGTTACCGGCGGCACGCACGTGGTCGAGGTGGTCGTGGGTGAGGAGGACGGCCTTGACCTGGTTTATGTTGCATCCGTAGGCGCTGAAGTCCTTGAGGAAACGGCGCACGCCCACACCGAGGTCGATGAGGAGGCCGTAGTCTCCGTGGCGCAGGTAGTAGCAGTTACCGCTGGAACCGGAGCCGAAGGAGATAAAATCAACGGGAAGGGAGAAGAGTGAAGATTGATGTGGCATTGCGTGTGGTGGCAGTGGCGATATCTTCAGGCGTGAGCTGGTAGATTTCTGCCAGTTTATCTATAATATAAGGAATATAGGCGGATTCGTTGCGCGTGCCGCGATGGGGCGTAGGGGCGAGCCAGGGGGCGTCCGTCTCAAGGACGATGCGCGAGAGCGGCACGGACTGGAGGAGCGTGTCGGGGAGTTTGCATTTCTTGAAGGTCAGCACGCCGCCGATGCCGAGGGCGAAGCGGGGGAAACGGCGGAGGAGCTCTTCGGCCTCCTCCCGGCTGCCGCTGAAGCAGTGGAACACGCCGCGTAGATCGTTGGCGTAGGGGAGGAGAGTGTTGACGAGCTGGCGATGGGCGGAGCGCGAGTGTATCATGATGGGGAGGTCATAGCGCAGGGCCCACTGTATCTGGCGTTGGAACGCCGCGAGTTGCTCCTCGGCGCGGCTGGCGTCCCAGTAGAAGTCGAGCCCCACCTCACCCACGGCGATGAAGCGCGAGGGGTGGGCGTTGAGGAGGCGCTCCATCTCGTCGAGCGTGGCATCCACGTCGGTGGCGGGGAGCTCGGTGGGGTGGAGGCCTATCATGGGATAGCACAAGTCGGGGTGGGCGTCGCAGAGTGCCATCATGGGCGCATAGGAACTGGCGTCCACGTTGGGTTGCAACAGGGCCACGGCGCCTGCTTCGCGGGCCCGTTGGATGACTTCCTCGCGGTCGGCGTCGTAGTCTTCAAGATAGAGATGAGTGTGGGTATCGATGAACATAATGAGGAACTTCAGCCTCACCCCGTCAGAGCTGCCTTCGGCACTCTGCCACACCTCCCCGAATAGGGAGGGGGATAATGCCCCCAGTGGTGAAAAGGGTGGTGACGCTTCGCTTAATGTGAGTAATGTGAACGCTTCGCTTAATGTGGGTAATGTGTGTAGTCGCTCGTGGGCATCTCCGCCGCAGGCGGACTCGAACGAAGCGGAGCGAGTGAGGCACTCCCCCTTGGGGGAGCGGGGAGGGGGCTTTTATTTCTCCCTCTTCAGGAGGGCTTCGGCATACTCCCAAAGCACTTGCTTGCGCTCGGCGGGCACGTTGAGCTTTTCAAGCACGGCCAGAGCCTTGGCGTAGTATTCCTGCATCTTTTCACGTGCCAGCTGGGGAATGCCGTGGCGCTCGTAGAGGGGCAGGACGACGGAAGGGTCGCGGCTGGTGAGGAGGGTTTCGGCATCGGCTTCGTCGGCACGGGCTACGGCACTGATGAGCATGAAAGTCTTCTTGCCGCAACGGATGTCGCCACCGATGGCCTTGCCGAAGACGGCGGGGTCTCCGTAGCAGTCGAGGTAGTCGTCCTGCAGTTGGAAGGCGAGGCCGATGTACTGGCCGAAGTCGTAGAGCAGTTGCTGGTCGGCGACGGGAGCGTCGGCGATGAGGGCGCCGCATTGCAGGGCACAGGCCAGGAGGACGCTGGTCTTGAGGCGTATCATCTCAATGTACTCCTCCACGGCGACGTCGGTGCGCGTCTCGAAGTTCACGTCGTACTGCTGGCCTTCGCATATCTCTTGCTGTGTGCGGAGGAAGAGGTCCATGAGTTCGCGGAGGTGGGGCGTGGAGGTCTCCATCATCTTGCGGCACGCCATGATGAGCATAGTGTCGCCGGAGAGTACGGCGGTGTTGGCGTCCCACTTCTTGTGGACGGTGGGCATGCCGCGGCGCACGTCGGCATTGTCCATGAGGTCGTCGTGGAGAAGCGTGTGGTTGTGGTATGTCTCCAGGGCGAGGGCTGCGGGTACGGCGCGCTCTACGTCCTCCCTGTAGAGACCGTAGGCCAGAAGGGTGAGCACGGGGCGCAGGCGCTTGCCGCCCATTGAGAGAACGTAGCTGATAGGCTCATAGAGACCTTCGGGCTTCTGGGGGTAGGGGAGCGCCTTGAGGGCCGCGTTGATGGTGTCAAGGTGGTTCATGGTATTAGGATAAAGTTTGGAATTTTTTTTGTAATAATATACTTTTTGCTCTATGGCTCTCCCCCGGGGAGGAGGCTTCATTTCAACTGAAAGTGTATGGGGAGCGTTATCTGGACAACAGTCACCTTGCCGTTACTCTTTGCCGGGCCCCACTTGGGCATCTGTTTGATGGCGGCGAGGGAGATGCGGTCGAGAGAGGCGTTGAGCGACTTGGTGACCTTCGGGTCGCGCACATGTCCCGTCTTATCTACGAGGAAGGTTATTTCCATATCGCCCTCCACCTTTTGTTTAATACTTGCGGGCGTATAGACGATGTGCTCGTCGAGCCATTTCATCAATGTCCCCACACCGCCGGGGAACTGCGGCATCTCCTCCACCACTTCGGTGGGCGTGAGGAGGATACCTTCTTCGGGAAGGTCTTCGGCCAGTTTATCGTGGATGCTGTCTTGGTCGAGGGTGACGAAGTTGTCGTCGGGGATAATCTGCGCCTCGGGACCGTCGTTGCCCAAGGGAATGTTATAGGTGACGGCGTCGATTATCTCGGGCTTCGACATGGTTGCGCCGGGCTTCATGTGAGGTTTGAGGCGGCGCCCTTGAGCCACGTCGTGGAACGTCTTGTCCTTGCTGGGCCTGAACTCCTCCATTTTGGTGATTTGGTCAAGCTCCGTCATGGCATGCTTCACTTGGCTGTAAAAGTAGAAACCTGCCACAGCAGCTATAAAAAGAAGTACAAAAAATATGCTGAAAAAAAGTCTAAGAGCCACGGCGTAGCGATGTCCTGCATCACGTCGCAAGGCATAGGCTCCATAGTCCTTGTTACGGCCTTCAAAGATAAGGTCGCACCACTCTTTTGATAGCATATCTTGATTCTTCATGCCACTTTTCTGCAATTGACTGCAAAATTACTGCTTATTTCCGAAAAAAAGTAGTATCTTTGCCACAAATTTCGTTAGGATGTCCAAATTTAGCGTTTTTTTAGTTTTTTTCTCCTCTCTGGTTCTCGGAATTAGGGCTCAGCAAAGCACGGCCACCATGGAAGTGCTCAGCCTGCCCTCTTCTCCACGCGCTGCTGCCCTGGGTGGAGAAAACGTGAGTGTGGTGGACGACAACGCCGGCTTGGCGCTCCACAACCCTGCACTGCTTTATAACGTGAGCCCGCGTACTCTTTCCTTCGACTTTATGAGTTACGCCTCCGGTGCCACGATGATGGGCGCCCAGTATGTTCATGCCTTTGGCGAGCGCCATTCCTTCACAGGCCTTGCGCGCTACCTCTCTTCCGGCAGTATGGACGAGACCGCAGCCGACGGCACGGTTATTGGCTCATTCACACCCAAGGATATAATGTTTGGCGCAGGTTACAGCTACCTTCTCAACGATTACTGGACGGGCGGCGCTAACCTCAAGTTCGTCTATTCCCACCTCGCCGACTTCTCGGCGTTCAGCATGGCGGTAGATGTCGGTCTAAACTACTACAACCCCGACAAAGACCTTAGTTTCGGCATCGTAGCCAAGAACGTGGGAGCCCAGATAGCCAACTACAACGACTGCACCGAGCGCGTGCCCTTCTCGCTCCAGACTGGCATCAGCAAGGCCATCGGTCACAGCCCCGTGCATGTGAACGTCACCGCCGTGGACCTCACCAAGTGGAACCACCGGCAATACTACACCACCAACGAGGACGGCACCGTGAAGTGGACCACCAACGTGCTCAACCACTTCGTCGTGGGGCTCGATTACAAAGCTCCCAGTGATCTCTTCTGGCTGTCGTTGGGCTATAACTTCCGCCGCGCCTACGAACTCAAAGCCGCAGGCAGCACAGCCTTCGCCGGCATCACCGCGGGTGGCGGTATCCATGTGAAGGGCTTCAGCCTCGGTCTCAGTTATGCCCGCTACCATCGCGCAGCGTCGAGCATTATGGTTAGCGCGGCGTATAGTTTTTAATGTGGACGTTGCGCTTAATGTGAGTAATGTGAGTAATATGAAAAAGATAATAATCGCCATTGATGGCCATTCCTCTTGCGGTAAGAGTACTATGGCTAAACAGCTGGCCCGCGAACTGGGCTATATATACGTTGATACCGGCGCTATGTACCGCGCCGTAACACTCTGGGCCCTCCGGCATGACTATTTCTCTGCCGACGGCAGCATCTCGCCGCGGTTGGAAGAAGACATCGACGCCGGCCGCGTCACCATCGGCTTTATCCTCAACGTCGAGACGGGCCTTCCCGAAGTCACACTCAACGGTGAGAGCGTGGAGGCTTACATCCGTGGCATTGAGGTCAGCAACCACGTCAGCCCCGTGGCCGCCCTGCCGTATGTCCGTGCTTTCCTCACGCGGCAGCAGCAGAATATGGGACAGGAAAAAGGTATCGTGATGGACGGCCGCGACATTGGCACCGCCGTCTTCCCGCAGGCCGAACTGAAAGTTTTCGTCACCGCCACCGCCGAGGTACGTGCTCAGCGCCGCTACGACGAACTCGTGGCCAAAGGCCAGCCTGCCAGTTACGAAGAAATCCTCAAGAACGTGCAGGAACGCGACTATATCGACTCCCATCGCGAGGTGGCCCCCCTGCGTCAGGCCGACGATGCCGTGGTGCTCGACAACTCCAACCTTACCCGCGAGGAGCAGAGTGCATGGCTACTTCGCCTCGCCCAATCAAGAATGGGATAAATTGTTCATTGTATAATTGTTCATTGTTCACTCTCTATGAACATTGAGATAGACTCCGGCTCCGGTTTCTGCTTCGGCGTGACCACCGCCATACGCAAGGCCGAGGAAGAATTGACCACACACAGGCAACTCTATTGCCTCGGCGACATCGTTCACAACGAACGCGAGTGTGAACGCCTTGCTGCGTTGGGCCTTGAAATGATAGACCACGAGGCTTTCCGCTCGCTGCACGATGCCCGCGTCTTGCTGCGTGCCCACGGTGAGCCACCTTCCACCTATGCCACCGCACGCCAGCAGGAAGTACATCTCATAGACGCCACCTGCCCGGTGGTGCTACAGCTCCAGCGCCGCATTCGCAGCACATACGAGGAGCACCCCGACGCGCAGATAGTCATCTACGGCAAACCCGGCCATGCAGAGGTGCTGGGTCTCGTAGGCCAGACAGAAGGCCATGCCCGCGTCATTGCCGAGCGCTCCGAGGCCGACACGCTGGACTACAGTCGCGACATCTACCTCTTCTCCCAGACCACCAAGCCCCTTGAAGGCTTCCAGCGCCTTGTGGCGCACATTCAGCAACACATCCTTCCCCCGGCGCGCTTTGAGTATTTCGACACCATCTGTCGCCAGGTGGCCAACCGCTTGCCGGGCGTGCGCTCTTTCGCCCAGCGCCACGACGTCATCATCTTCGTGTGTGGACAGAAAAGCAGTAACGGCCGCGTGCTTTTCAACGCTTGTCTCAAGGAGAACCCCCGCAGCCACATGGTGGACGACCCCCGCACTATCCAGCCCGAGTGGTTTGAAGGAGCCGAGAGCGTAGGAATATGCGGAGCCACCAGTACCCCCAAATGGCTCATGGAGCAGTGCCGAGAGCGCATTTTGACATTTTCATAAAGCGATTTGCCCCGTAAAAGAAGGGAAAAGCAGGGGGCGGCCCATAAAAAACGTGCAAAAAGTTTTGTCAATTCAAAAAAATGTCCTACTTTTGCACTCGCAAACGAGCGGGACATCCCCTCGAGAGCCATGGTGTCATAGCTCAGTTGGTAGAGCAAAGGACTGAAAATCCTTGTGTCCCCGGTTCGATTCCTGGTGACACCACGAAAGAAAACGCTAATCTCCATAAAACAAAGAGGTTAGCGTTTTTCTTATCTCGTTTTTCCCCGACTTTTTCCCCGACTCCCTCTTTTTCCCGTCCGTTTTTCCCCATTCCGGGGCATGAAAAAGGGGCGTGCAACCGATATTGGCGACACGCCCCTAAGCAATCATGTAAGCCGCTATGGCTTGACGATGCAAAAGTACGAATTTTTATTTATCTGGCAAACGATGGGCGGCTTTTTATTGGCTCCAATCCTCTTCGTCTTCGATGTCCCTGTCTTGTAGGTCGTAGAAGCGGTAAACTTGCTGCGCTTTGATGCCGCCATTCATACACACGTTCACGTTGTCCTCTGGCGCGTCGCCTACCAATTTCTCGATGTACTTAATCGCTTCGAGGTTGCCGTCTAACCCCATTTGCAGAAGTTGAAGGTCTAACAGTTCCCCCTGCTGCATAACTTCGCCCGGGTAAATGACTGATTCGCGCGGTTGGCCGTCGTTGTCGATGACCGCCATCCCTAACCACTCACGCAGCCTCTCAGCGGACTTGCGCTTCTCGGCTTGTACGGTTACACTTTTTCGCTGAGCGTTCCGTGCGCGTTCCGTGCTACCCTTGAACCCCTTGTGTGTTAGGTTGGCGATTTGCCGGGCTCTTTTCTCTGGGTCTTTTGATATGGGCATGTACTATTATGCGTAACCGAGTTGAAAATCTATCTCCTCTCTGGTTAGATTTTTAAGGTATGTGTGAAGACTTGTTCTTGCGTAGGCTTTCCAATTATGTATTGGTTCATGCTGGTCATCAATCCAACCGATTTCGTCAATAGAGCGATATATTTTAGATACTTTATCCTTCATCCATCCAATAACAATTTCCCGGTCATCCTCTTCTAAATACTCAGGGATACGATAGCCAGATTTATTGATATAGTTATAACAGAATGAAGCCCACTCTTCTTCTGTTGGGTATTCTTCTACTTGCTGGGGCATGTCATCATCGTCTATTGATGAAGATGAATGCCCATTCTCATTTACATTTTCATTCTCATTCTCATTTACATTTTCATTCTCATTTACATTTACATTATGTTCCGTTTGTTCCATTTGTTCCATTTGATTCTTTCGCGTGTATTGATTTCCTGTATGTCGCTTGCCTGCCTCACTTCTTGACTTCTGGGTGCTCGCCCACTTCTGACAGTCGCGATCGATTGTGGCTTTAATTAGATTGAAAGCGAGGTCGCATTTCTTCGGCACTTTGCCATTTAGCGCATAGTTGCATATGGCCTGATACATTCTTAACTTATCGGCCTCATTTAAAGGCTGTAAACTTTCGAACCAATCTCTATAAAACACGAAAGATTTACGGCTCTCCGTGGTAGTTGACTTTTGCATAGCGGCTTCGTGTTAAGTTAGACACACTCCTTCATGACGATGCGCTCCACGTCGCTCTCCAAATAGAGAACACGGCCTCCAACTCTCCGGGGAGTAAGGTAGTCCCTCTTTTCCCATCGCCAGAGGGTAGGGCGTTTCACGCTGAGACGCTTGCACACCTCATCGGCGGTCAGGTAGCGCACGGGCGCAGTTGAGGCCTCCGCTGCTTCACGGGCGGCATTGCTGGCCTCCTCAATTAAACACTGTGCAAACTCATTAAGGTCTGCGATACTTACTGCGAGGGTGATATGGGCACCGTCTGCGAGATACTTTTGAATATTCATGTGAATACTTTTTTAATGTTAGACGGTGCAAAAGTATGGGTTTCTTTTGACTTTTGGGAAAAGGTGAAACAGCGTACCGATGAAATTCCGAATTTATTCCGATATATGAAAAAAGCGCAGTGCTGAGTCTGCGCTTTCGTGTTATGAAATTCTCCTATTTTTACCATATTTGGTCAGCAAATGCAGAGTACTTCGCTATATTGAATCCGCTCTTTTCCATGGCTTTGAATAAGTCCATTTTTGTGGAAATTATATGTCCCTCACTTTTCAAGGTTCTAATCTGTTCGTAAATATGCTTTCGTTTTGCTCCTTCCACAAAAGTCTCCGATACAAACTTCTCACGTATCTTTTTATTGGGAATGCATTGTTTCAACATATCCGCAGCCTCCATTTGCTCAGGAGTGAGAATAATGCGATTCTTTTCCCTATTAAGTTGCAGTGAACTGATGAAGGTGTCGCCTGTCTGTTCTATCTGCGTGAACACTTCCAAAATCTCTCTGGCGGCACCCTCTCCGGGACACTTTCCATCCCCGCTGTCATTTCGCAGTTGCTCCCGGATGGTCTCGACCTTTTCGCGCCGCTCCTGAGTGTCTTTTGTCATTGCGAGAAAATATGATGCCACTCGCTCTGCTTCCAGAGACGGCAATTTCAACACGGACTCTTCCAACTCACTCAGGGCGGTGCTCATTTCACAACGATAGGCGGGAAGTACCATGTATTTGCCGAGAATATATGCCTCTGCAAACCCTTTCGGGTAATAGTCGCCGTCCCCATTGTAGTCAGACGGTGCAGTGCTCAGCAAATCCCTTATGAAGCCATCGACTGTATGCGTATGAAGCACACGGGCGATTTTCCTTACCAATTCCGTGCAGTCGTATGTGTTAAAGTCTCCCCCGCAATCAATCATGGGCGCGAGGTCTTCACATAACGCACTGTGCGCTTTGCGTATTATTGCATTTTCTTCCATAGCCTCCTATTCGATAGCGTTTGTAACTTCGCGCAAATCATTGTCGGCGATGTCGCGATAACGGTTGAAAGCCTTGCTGCCCTCTTTGTGGCCGCTCATCTTGCCAATCAGGTTTGGGTCTTTCACCTTCGTATATGCTGCGCCCACAAATGTACGTCGCGCCATGTGAGACGATGCCACTTGCCAGATAGGCCTCATCACCGTCTCTCCCGAGTGTGAGTCGCGTATGGGCACCTGCCTTGTAATTCCGACAACTCGCAGTATCTCTTTTATTGCATCGTTGTATTTCTGCTCGCTTATGAAGGGCAAAAGACGACCGTCGCGCGTCGCTTCTGCATATCGTTCGACAATAGCCATTGCCTGTTGATTTAGGGGAACACGTGGCTCCACTTGCTCTCGCTGGTTTCTGGTCTTTATCGGTACATATTCCAGAACGCTCTCATGTATGTTGGCCGGGGTGAGCCTGAGCAAATCGCCCACACGTGCCCCAATCATACACTGAAAGACGAATATATCGCGCTGCACGGCAAGTTGAGGCCTGTCTGACAAATCAAACTCGGCGACCTGATTGCGCTCTTCGATGCTCAGGTAAAATGGCGTGCCGTACTTCGTCTCTCCTATCACAACGCCATCAAAGGGCTGCGTGCTCATCACTCCCTCTTCACGGCACCAACCGAAAAACGTACAGATGCTCCTCAGAGTCTTTTTCACAGTGTTGTCGCCCTTGTTGCTTATCTTGTCGGCGCGACGGCTCATGCACAACGTCTCCGGGAGTTCGTCGTGCATAGAGGTGACGATGCCCTTGTATAGGGTAGGGTATTCCTCTGCGATGTCGCTCTCTCGGCGTAGGTAATCTTTGAAGTCCTCCATCACGTCTTTGTTGATGTCCTCACCTAACCAATCGAAGTTGGGCGTGTCAGTGGCGCGGCAAAATTTCTCGAACCGATACATAGTGCGGAACGTCACGCAGTAGCCCCGGAACGTGCTCGGCTCTATCTCTCGGACGGTAAGGAAACGGGCGGCGTGTTCGTATATGCTCACCTGTGGAGTAGCGGCTGCGACGTACTTCTCTGGGAACCTGATGCGGTCGATGTGCTGCGCCATCCATTCGCTGTTGAGGATGCTCTTGTAATATTCTCCCTCAAAAGCCTCTGCGAGGCCGTGTACAATCTTCTCGACCTCTTCCTTGGTCTCCTTATCGTGTTGCCAATCTTCGCCGCCATACGCGCCTCTTACGACGATTTCGCCTTTCTCCAAAATGTAGAGGCCTCTGCGCTCGGCGTCGCGTCTGTTTAGGCGTTGCAGTTGTGACGGCACACGGATGCCTTTGCGCTCACATTTGCGCGTGTTGATGTAGTAGTGGAAATTGTCGGGCGAAACGTAGCATCCAGATTTGCCGTACAAATCCAAATTTCCATGACGAAGCCTAATAAGTACCTCGCTGCGTCCCGTACCCGGTTGCGCCTTCGATGAAAGACGAAGTTCAAAAGTAGCCATAGCGGAAAAATCTTGATTGCGATGCAAAAGTACAATAATCTTTTGATATGGCATATTTTTCCCCGACTTTTTCCCCGACTTCCCTGTAAAAATATGTTAAATCGTGAAATTTTGTGAAAAAATCCTCGCGCGTATGTACCTTATTATGCACAACTTATAAGGCTGCATCGTTTTTTATGCGATTTCGGTCTTCGTAGTGCTGGTGACACCACGAAAAGAGCAGATAACTTCGGTTATCTGCTCTTTTTTTCATCGCGGCGGCTCCCCCCCGCCCCGGCTGTCGCCTCGGCCTAAAGAATTTTTGAATAATATTAGTGTCCGCTAAAAAGTTTAGCCTGTACCCCGAAGGGGTTACACAACCCAGCCAGGGGCAGCGCCCCTGGTCGCAAGTGCGACCACCGTGCACGCCCCAGCGGGGCATAACAGCAAGGTTCTGTGGTTGTTGTGCCCCGCTGGGGCGGAGATGGTACTGCTCCAATCACCAGGGGCGCTGCCCCTGGCTGGGTTGTAACGCCCCTTCGGGGCTTGCGTAAGCCCCCTCGCATAGAAATCTTCCAAATCTCCAGCATTTATAAGGAATACGCAAGATTACATTCTTTTTTAGCGGACAGCAATAGAATAAATTTTTTCGTTTGAAGAAGCCGACTGAGGACCTTCATGTTGGCTGCGCCAAGAAATAAAGGCGGCTGCGCCGGAAATAGTTTTTGAAGAAATAATCAACAATGCTATTTCCCCCGGAGGGGCAGATTATTTCCCGCCGATAGGCGGAGCTATTTCTCGGCGAAGCCGACTGGGAGGCTCTTTGTTGGCTGCGCCAA
>JAKSLT010000038.1 GCA_024401055.1 Bacteroidaceae bacterium
GACTATGCCTATGCCGGTTCCTTCTATGCCTTCTGTATATGGATAGGTCTCGGCGTGGCCGCCATAGCCTCGCTTCTCGAGGACAAGCTCCGCCAGAAGCCCCTCGTGGCCGCCGTCATCGCCAGTGTCATCGGCATTCTCGTGCCCCTGCAGATGGTCAGCCAGACGTGGGACGACCACGACCGCTCCGACCGCTTCACCTGCCGCGACTTCGGCGCCAACTACCTCAACTCCCTCCCCGCCGAAGGCAACCCCATCATTTTCACCAACGGCGACAACGACAGTTTCCCCCTCTGGTACGGCCAGGACGTGGAAGGCACCCGCACCGATGCCCGCGTCTGCAACCTCTCCTACCTCCAGACCGACTGGTACACCGACCAGATGCGCCGTCCCGCCTACGACTCTCCCGCACTCCCCATCACATGGAAGCGCGCCGAGTATGTGGACAACATGGGCCGCGACGTCTTCTACGTCAAGGATTTCAAGGAAGACCTCGAGACCCTCAAGCAGCAGACGGGCCAGGAAACATTCGAACTACAGTACATCATCGACAAATTCGTGCGCAATCCCGAATTCGGCTTCATCCCCACCGACTCCATCGTCCTCACCGTCAACCGCGACGACGTCATACGCAGCGGCATGAAGCTCCCCGGCGGTCCCGACTCCATCCCCGAGAAGATGGTCATCAGCCTCAAGGGCAAACAGAAGGTAAAGAAGAGCGAGATGATGGTCTATGAGATGCTCGCCCACCACCACTGGACGCGCCCCATGTTCATGTCCACCACCCTCGGCGAGGACAACGAGGCCAATCTCACCGGCTACCTCCAGCTTGAGGGTCTTGCCCGCCGCATTACTCCCTTCCCCCAACCCGAGGGAGCCTGCGACGCCGACCGCATGTACGACAACATGATGAACCGCTTCAAGTACGGCAATCTCTCGCAGCCCGGCCTTTACCTCGACGAGACCACCCTGCGCATGTGCTTCACCCATCGCGCCATGTTCGTCACCCTTGCCAAGCAGCTCCTCAAGGAGGGCAAGCGCGACAAGGCCCTCAAGGCCCTGCAGAAGTGCGAGAAGGAAATCCCCGCCTACAACGTGCGCTACGAGTTCTCCTCCGTGGGCTACGACTATGCCACCGGCCTCTTCGACATGCCCGAGATTTTCCATCAGCTCGGCCACGACAAGGAGTCGGAACGCATCCTCCTGAGCATTGCCAAGAACGCTGCGCAGTATCTTGACTGGTACAACACCCTCTCCTGGAGCCAGCTCTCCTCCTACGGTCTCAATTGCGAGCGCCGCTACATCTTCCTCAGCTCTGCCGTGGAGGGTCTCCACCGCTGCAACTCCAAGCAGGCCGCCCGCTACGACGCCGTCCTCGCCAAGCTGGAGCAGACGCCCGTAGGCCAGCTCCTCGCCCAGCGTCTCCAGCAGCGCTCCGCGGAAGGTCAGTAGAAGCCCCACTTCTCACCATGCTCATCGAACAGCCCGCGCGACTCATGCGCTATCTCTACCCGCACGCCCTGTGGAGGCCCACCCCGGCAGAGCGTGCGGTTTATCTTACCTTCGACGACGGCCCCATACCCGAAGTCACACCCTTCGTCCTCGACGTCCTCCGCCACTACGACATCAAGGCCACCTTCTTCATGGTGGGCGAGAACTGCGTGAAGCACCCCGACGTCTTTCAAGCCGTCAAGGATGCCGGCCACCGCCTCGGCAACCACACCTACAACCACTGGGGCACCCTCAAGCACTCCGCCCTCGCCTATCTCCGCAACGTGGAGCAGGCCAACGACATCCTCCACACCGACCTCTTCCGCCCGCCCCACGGCTTTATGTTCCACTCGCACTATATGGCCGTGAAGCATGCCGGCTACCGCGTCGTCATGTGGGACGTCGTCACGCGCGACTACTCCCGCAAGCTCAACGGCCACGACGTCCTGCGCAACGTGCGCCACCTTGCCCGCCCCGGCTCCATCATCACCTTCCACGACTCCCTCAAGTCCCACGACAAAATCCTCTACGCCCTGCCCCGCTCCATCGAGTTCTTAAGGCGCGAGGGGTATGAGTTCCGTCTCCTTTAAAGCCCCCTCCCCGCTCCCCCAAGGGGGAGTGCCCGGCTTCGCCTGTGTCCGCCTGCGGCGGAGATACTTATGAGCGACTGACTCTTTTCTAAATTCATTACACCCATGCTTATATCCTGCAGAAGTATATTCCCCCTCCCTCGCAGGGGAGGGGTGTCGGAGCGGCGCAGCCGTCTCCGACGGGGAGAGGCCGTTTTTCTCCTTTTTCTCATTACTCTCTCTGCCGCTTCCCAAAACGTCCTTTTCAAGATAGGTGGCGGCATCGCCTCCCACTACACCGACGCGCGCCCCGTGTCGTCCTTCATGGGCGGCGTGGCCTACGAGTATGAATTTTCCCAGAAGTGGGGCATCAGCCCCGGCCTCTACGTCCAGAGCAAGGGCTGGCGCGACCGCGACCAAGCCGTCACCTACGACAAGTTCAAGGATGCCTACCCCACCCCCGCCGACAACCCCGACTGGAACCCCGACACAGAAACCTACCGCACCGGGCTCATGAGCCGCAAGACCGCGCTCACCTATCTCACCCTCGCCCTGCCCGTCAACTACTACATACACACCGACGGCCTCAACTACGTCATCCTCTCCGCCGGCCCCTTCGCCTCCTGCGGCCTCCAGGCCCGCCGCGACATCAAGGGCGACCCCTACGCCACCGAAGGCGAGCGCATCAGCCGCACCGAGAAGGGCTTCTCCCTTCCCTCCGGCACGCTCCGACGCTTCGACGCCGGACTCCAGGCACAGGCGGCCTACCAGTTCGCCAACGGCATCACCCTCGGCCTGCAGGGCGACTTCTCCCTGCTGAACACCGTGAAAGCCGGCACGGCCCGCAACGTCTCCGGCCTCATCACCCTCTCCTACAACTTCCATCAGGGCAACTCATACCGCCAGCGCATCATCGACGCGCTCTGGTAAACGCCCCCTGCCGCGCGCCACACTGAAAGCGCATAAAGAAGCCGCGCAACGCCCATTTTCAGCATCACGAAACTGTAAAAAATTTTGATGTTTGAAAAATGGCGAGAAAACGCCGCCCGCCGCAGGCTCTCCAAAACCGTCCGCCGACGTTTTTTGCACTAGTTCCCTTTTAATTTGCACTGGCTCCCTTTCGGTTTTCACTAAAAGGGAACTAGTGCGCACTAAAAGCGGACTAATTCAAATTAAATGGGAACTAATTCAAATTAAATGGGAAGTAGTGGCCACAGAAGGCGGATTAGTGCGAACCAAAAGGGCGTTAGTCGGCACTGAAAGCGGACTAAGGACGCGAAAACGCTATATTCCCTTCGCTCCACGCGCCCAAAATGTGCTCCTATCTCCCTTTTAGTGGCGCGCAGCAGGGGACGTTTTGCGCGGAATTTGTCGTAACGATTGGTAGGTCAGCATTTTACGCAACTTTCGAAATACGGCGATATTCGGAGCCGCCAGCCGGCGCGTTCAGAATATCGCCGTATTTTGCCACTTTAGGGGGTCGAAACTGTAAAAAATTTTGACAAAAAATCAGGGGTGTCCGGCGGCATTGCCGGACACCCGTAAAAAAACAATTAGCAGGAATTTTTGGGGGTACTTTCCTGCTAATTGTCGGTTGTCTTTCCTTTTCTCGGCGGCACGGGGTCGTAGCCGCTGCCGCCCCAGGGATGGCATCTCAGGATGCGCCTTATGGCGAGCCAGCTGCCCCTTAGCGCGCCATGCTCACGCAGAGCCTCGACGGCATACTGCGAACACGTGGGCGTGAAGCGGCAGGCCGGCGGCGTGAGAGGGGAGATGAAGCGCTGATAAAAGCGTATGGGCGCTATCAGCAGGCGGGCAAATATACTCATTGCGCGGGAGATGGGGTTTGGTGCAGTGCGGCGCGGCACGCCTTGAGCAGATGCGTCACGCTCTTCTCCACGCGCTCCGCGTTCACGGGGGCGTCGGCCATCCAGATGAAGGCGAGATGCAATCCCTCGGGCAAGGCGTCGGAAGCCTGGAGGAGGAATTTGTTCAGGCGGTAGTGTTCGCGCACCTGACGCTTGGCCAGATTGCGGTCCACGGCATGCCGCAGGTGGCGCTTCGCCACGCTCACCAGCATCTTGCACGGCCCTTCGTCCGCCTGCCGCCATACAAGACGCAATGGCCATGCTGACGCACGGCCATCGGGATGTGCAAACAGCGCGTCGATGTCGCGCTGAAGGCAGAGGTGCTCGGACTTGGGAAATCCGTTGACTTTCATTTGTTACTACACTGCGGCATTCACCTTGTTGATATATGCCTCCAGTTCCTTGGCCACCGACGAGCCTGATCTCAGCCGCGGACTGTAGTCAAGGCGCAGGGAGGTGTTTGCCACGGCGCGGCATGCGCTGTCGCCGAAGCAAATGAGGCGCGTGTTGCCCTGCTCCCAGTCGGGGAAGCTGCTGACGAGCGACTTCACGCCGCTGGAGGTGAAGAGCACCAGGGCATCGAAATCGCTCAGCGTGCTGCCTTCGGCAAGGGTGTTGGGCACGGTGCGATACATCACGCTCTCGGTGAAGTTCAGGCCGTTGGCCTTCATGAGGGTGCTGATGTCGGCCTTGTGCTCGTTGTTCTGCGGGATGAGGAAGCGCGAAGCCTTGTGCTTGAGCATGGCCGGCATGAGATCCTCCCAGCGACCGGTGGGCGAGAAGAACACCTTGCGCTTGCGATACTGCACATACTTCTGAATGTAGAGCATCACCTGCTCGCTGATTCCGAAATACTTCATATCGACTGGCGGCGTGACGCGCATAAGCTTGCACACGTGGAAAAAATAGTCGATGGAGTAACGCGAGGAGAAGACAATGGCGTTATAGGACGAGATGTCAACCTTCTGGTTGCGGAACTCGCGCTCGGTGACGGGCTCCACCTTGATAAGGGGGTGGAACACGACGTCAACACCCAGGCTGCTCTTGAAATCAGAATAAGGATTGTGGGTGGACGAAGCGGGAGCCGGTTGGGAAATAAGTATTTTTTTTATCATTGATGCATCAAAAATGCCGCAAGCAGGAGGGCCGGGGCTAATTCAAGCGTGCAAAAATACAAAATAAGGCGTGATAATTCATTGGCACGGGGGAAAAAAGCGCTGTGTGTCTTTATTAGTATCAGCAGTTTGGCAACCACAATTACCAAAAGCACTGCCATTTGTATGCTCTGCGGTGCCACGCCGAAGAACACCGCCGCTACAATTACGAGCCACAGCGCCACGCCGCCGAGCAGCCACACCAGTCGCAGGCCGTCGCGCCACACGCTGCGCTGACGCTCGGAGAAGAAGGTGCTGTTCACCATCTGGAGCACCGTCACCTTCACCGCTATGGCCAGGGACACGGCGCCCACGCACAGGAGCAGTGTCAGGCCGTGGCCCAGCTCGTCGAGGAGCGGCGATGCCACGTCCGGCATCATGCCCGACCGGCCCACATAGCCCTGCACCACATAGAGCGTCAGGCCGCCGGCGAGGGCCGAGAAGAGATACAGCGGCAGACCGCCGTGGAGCACGCTGTCGGGCTTGCCGGCGTCATAGATGTTGGCGTTGCTCCGCGAGAAGAAAAACTCCGTCACGGCATTGCTCATGTAGCGCCACGAACGGCTGAACAGCCACACGCCCAGCACGAAGAGCACCAGGAGCACCGCCACCGCACCGTCGTCTTCCGGCAAGGCGTAGGGCCTCACCGCCACGTCAATCCCACGGGGGGCATACGTGCCGGTGCTCAGCCCGGCCCACGGGCTCTCCTTCAGGAGGGAGGCCTCCGTGATGTCTATGACAGGGAGCTCCACGCTGTCGGGCTGCTGATGGAAATAATATAGGGTGTCGTTGGCGGTCATCTGCTACAGGAGTACAAGGCGATGTGTGAGATTTCAGAAACGGCCGGTGAGGCGGGCGCGACGGCGGGGGAGCTATACCTTCGCCAACTTGCGGATGTCGGCATCGAAGAGCGGCGTCTGCTCACACAGGTCGAGAGCCTCGGCGGGCGTAGTGGCCACGCGCCAGGCCTCGGCGTGCTCTGTGCGGAGCATGTGCTCGTCCATGGCGTAAGCGAGGTGGGCAAGGAGGCGGTCGTAGAAGCCTTCGGTGTTGAGGATGATGATGGGCTTGAGGTAGAGGCCCAGCTGCTTGAGCGTGACGATGTCGAAGAACTCATCGTAGGTGCCCAGTCCGCCGGGCAGCACAATGCAGGCGTCCGACATCTCGGCCAAGCGGGCCTTGCGCTCGTGCATCGTCTGGGTGATGACGAGGGATGTCATGCCCTGGTGGGCCCAGCCTTCGTCCACCATGAACTGGGGTATCACGCCTATGGCTTTGCCGCCGGCATTGAGGCATGCGTCGCCGGAGGCTCCCATGAGGCCCATCGTGCCGGCGCCATTGAGGAGCGTGTGGCCGCGCTCGGCCATCAGGCGGCCCAGTTCGGCGGCGGTGTCATAGAATACGGGGCGGAGCTTACTGCTCGACGCGCAATATACGGCTATATTCATTGTCGTTGGGGGTGTTTAGGGTTTATCGGAGGTACAGGAGCTTCCGCGGAAGCAGGCCCTACAGGCCGAGAGCCTCCTTTATACGTTCTACATAGTCGAGTTTTTCCCACGTGAAGAGTTCCACCTCCTGCTCGCGGCCTTCCACGATGCGCTTCACGAGGCGCGGCTGATGGCCCATGTGACCGTAGCGGGCGGTTTCCTCATAGATAGGATTGCGCAGCTTGAGGCGCTGCTCGATGGCGTGGGGACGGAGGTCGAAGATCTCGCCCACTTTGCGGGCAATCTCGCCGTCGCTGAGCGCGAGGCGGCCCTTGCCGTAGGTGTTCACGTAGATGCTGATGGGCTCGGCCACACCGATGGCGTAACTCAGCTGCACGAGGCACTCGTCGCTCACGCCGGCGGCCACGAGGTTCTTGGCAATATGGCGGGCGGCGTATGCGGCGGAACGGTCCACCTTGCTGGGGTCCTTACCCGAGAATGCGCCACCGCCGTGGGCTCCGCGGCCACCGTAGGTATCGACTATTATCTTGCGACCGGTGAGACCCGTGTCGCCGTGGGGGCCGCCGATGATGAACTGGCCCGTGGGATTGACGAAATACTTGATTGCGCTCTTGGTGAAGAGAGCCTTCACCTCGGGGGTGTTGACGCGCTCTTCGAGGACGCGGGGGATGAGGATGTTGATGACGTCCTCGCGAATCTGCTCCTGCGTCACGTCGGGGTCGTGCTGCGTGCTGACGACGATAGTGTCGATGCGCTGGGCGCGGTCCTGGTCGTCGTATTCCACGGTCACCTGGCTCTTGGCGTCGGGGCGGAGATAGGTCATCACCTTGCCCTCGCGGCGTATCTCGGCCAGCACAATGAGAATGTCGTGGGCCAGAGAAAGGGGCAGAGGCATGTAGCGGTCGGTCTCGTTGTTGGCATAGCCGAACATCATGCCCTGGTCGCCCGCGCCCTGCTCCTCGGGCTTTTCGCGCTCCACGCCCTGATTGATGTCGGGGCTCTGGGAATGGATGGCAGAGAGGATGCCGCAGGAGTCGGCGTCGAACTGATACTCGGACTTCGTGTATCCAATGCGGCGGATGGTGCGGCGCACCACGTCGTTGAGGTCCACGTAGCCCTCAGACTTTACTTCGCCCGCCACGATGACCTGTCCGGTCGTGACGAGGGTTTCGCAAGCTACTTTGGAGCTGGGGTCTTGCGACAGCAGCTCGTCAAGCACGGCGTCGGAGATTTGGTCCGCCACCTTGTCGGGGTGTCCTTCTGACACCGATTCGGAAGTAAATAGGTACATGTTATGAGTTAATAGTTAAAAGAGAAAAGTTAAAAGTTGCGATGTTGAAGTTAAAAGATAAAAGTTAAAAGATAAAAGTTGCGATAGGAGGAAGAGGGGCGGGCATCGGTCGTATGGAGCGTGCCGGACTGCGGAAGTTTTGGCCGAAAGCCGGAGGGTGCAAAAAAATGCCTGTCTTCTGCTCGGTGGCAGGGGACAGGCATTCGCTTGCAGGGGCGGCCCCTCATGTTGTGGGCCTTTTTAGCATTGTTTTAGCGAGGTTGCAAGCTATCAAATCTGTCCTCGGTGCATTTGCGACTGCAAAATTACGAACTATTCGCCACATTTCCAAGCTTTCCGGCTGAAAATGTGCCGTCTCGCGCCTTTTGCCGCGCAGGATGCAAACCTTACTTCACGATAGGCAGGTCTTACCTCACGATAGGCAAGCATTGCTTCACGACAGGTAAGTCTTACCTCCCGACAAAGCGGCTGTTACTTCACGATGATGAGGAAGTACTTCTTCTTTCCCTGCTGGGCGATGAGGTATTTGCCGTCCAAGAGGTCGGCCTCGGTGATAATCTGGTCGAACTGGGCGAGCTTTTCCTTGTTGATGCTGACGCCGCCGCCCTGGGTGAGCTTGCGCATCTCGCCCTTGGAAGCAAAGCACGACGTGGTCTCGGCCAGAAGGTCCACGGCCTTGGCGCCTACGGCCTTCTCGCGCTCCACTTCGTAGTGAGGCACACCGGCGAAGACGTCGAGGAGCGTCTGTTCGTCGAGCTTCAGGAGGCTTTCCTTCGTAGCCTTGCCGAAGAGGATGTTGGTGGCCTCCAGGGCCATCTCGTAGTCTTCACGGCTGTGCACGAGGCAGGTCACTTCCTCGCCGAGGCGCTTCTGCAGCACGCGGCGGCCGGGGTCGGCGCGGTGCTCCTCAATGAGGCGCTCTATCTCGTCGTGAGGCAGCGAGGTGAATATCTTTATGTAGCGCTCGGCCTCCTCGTCGCCCACGTTGAGCCAGAACTGATAGAACTGATAGGGGCTTGTGCGTTCGCGGTCGAGCCATACGTTGCCCTGCTCGGTCTTGCCGAATTTCTTGCCGTCGGCCTTTGTGATGAGGGGGCAGGTAAGGGCGAAGGCTTCGGCCTCGGTGCCGAGGGTGCGGCGGATAAGTTCCGTGCCGGTGGTGATATTTCCCCACTGGTCGGAGCCTCCCATCTGCAGGCGGCAGCCCTTTTCCTGATAGAGGTGCAGGAAGTCGTAGCCCTGCAGCAACTGGTAGGTGAACTCGGTGAATGACATGCCGTCCTGGGCCTCTCCGTTGAGGCGGCGCTTGACGCTGTCCTTCGCCATCATATAATTTACGGTGATTCTCTTGCCTATTTCGCGGGCGAAGTCGAGGAAGGTGAAGTTCTTCATCCAGTCGTAATTGTTCACCAGTTCTGCGGCGTTAGGGGCGTCACTCTCAAAATCGAGGAAGTGGGAGAGTTGCTTCTTGATGCACTCTACGTTATGGCGCAGCGTTTCCTCGGTGAGGAGGTTGCGCTCCTGACTCTTGCCGGAGGGGTCGCCAATCATGCCGGTGGCGCCGCCCACGAGGGCGAGGGGCTTGTGGCCGGCCTGCTGCAGATGACGGAGCATCATCACGCCGCAGAGGTGGCCGATGTGGAGGGAGTCGGCGGTGGGGTCGATACCTACGTAGGCCGTCACCATTTCGCCTTTGTCGAAAAGTTCCTGTGTGCCGGGCATCATCTGATGGAGCATGCCGCGCCACTTGAGTTCTTCTACGAAGTTCATGGGTAATTTGGAATTATGAATTAAGAATTTCGAATTATGTCTGCAAAATTACTACTTTTTACGGGATTAGCACAGTTAAATGCTGGATTTTTTGTATTTTTGCAGTCAAAACCTCCCCATTATGAAAATTCTACTTCTCGGAAACGGCGGCCGCGAGCACGCTTTAGCATGGAAAATCCAGCAGAGCCCCCGTTGCGGCGAACTGCTGCGCACACACCTCACCAACTTTGCCGAACTGGCCGCCCTTGTCCGCCGCGAAAGCGTGGAAATGGTAGTGGTAGGCCCCGAAGCTCCCCTTGTGGAGGGCATTTATGACTATTTCCGCGAACATTGTCCTGAAGTAGCCGTCATCGGTCCCTCAAAGGCCGGTGCCCAGTTGGAGGGTTCCAAGGATTTTGCCAAGCAGTTCATGCTGCGCCACGGCATCCCCACGGCCCGCTATCAGACCTTCGACGGCACACAGCTGGAGGCCGGCATCGCTTTCCTCCACACGCTCACCCCGCCCTACGTCCTCAAGGCCGACGGCCTCTGTGCCGGCAAGGGCGTGCTCATCCTCCCCACGCTGGAGGAGGCCGAGCACGAGTTGCGCGAGATGCTCGGCGGCATGTTCGGCACGGCCAGCAGCCGCGTCGTCATCGAGGAGTTCCTCTCCGGCGTTGAGTGCTCCGTCTTCGTGCTCACCGACGGACGCCACTACCAAATCCTGCCCGAAGCCAAGGACTACAAACGCATTGGCGAGGGCGACACCGGCCTCAACACCGGCGGCATGGGCTCTGTGTCGCCCGTGCCCTTCGCCACGCCCCAGTGGATGCGGAAGGTGGAGGACGAAATCATACGCCCCACCGTGGAAGGCCTCGCAGCCGAGAACATAGACTACAAGGGCTTCATCTTCTTCGGCCTTATCAACTGCCAGGGCCAGCCCAAGGTCATTGAGTACAACTGCCGTATGGGAGACCCCGAGACGGAGACCGTCATGCTCCGCCTCCAGTCTGACCTGGTGGACCTCTTCCAGGGCGTAGCCGACGGCACTCTCGACCGCCGCTCCGTCTCTTTCGACCCCCGTGCCGCCGTCTGCGTCATGCTTGTCAGTGGCGGCTATCCCGGCGCTTACGCCAAGGGGCTCCCCATCACCGGCGTCGCTCCCACGCTCAACGACGGCCGTACCATCGTCTTTCAGGCCGGCACCGCCGAGAAGGAAGGCCAGCTCGTCACCGACGGCGGCCGTGTCATTGCCGTCAGCAGCTACGGTGCCACCCACGCCGAAGCCCTCCGGCTCTCCATGCTCGGTGCCGAGGCCATCGATTTCCCCGGCAAGTATTTCCGCCGCGACATTGGCCGCGACATTATCCCCCAATAATATCTCCAGCCCTTTCTTTCCCCGTCCGTCCCCGCCCTTCAGGAAGGGGTTAGGTGAAGGCCTGCCAGACTTGTCTTTTCTATGCGCAACACGCTCCGCAACCGCATCACACAAAGCGACGGCACGCTCGTCGTCATCCTTTTCGCCACCGTCTTCATCTGGATGGCGGGCCAATGGCTTGTGTGGCAGAGGGCGTTGTGTCTCTTCGCCATCCTTCTGTCGGCCTATCTCATCCTCGAGATGAACAACCGCTGCCACCTCATGCGCGAGAGGTCGCGAATGATGAGCACCTCGTTCCTCATCCTCGCCGCCTGCATGAGCTTTCTCCACACCGACCTGCTCTGCTGTCTCCTCGCCCTCGCCCTGAGTGCCACCAACTTCAGCCTTCTCACCGCCTATCAGCAGCGTGAGCCCGTGTGGAATGCCGCTGCCGCCTTCCTCGCTTTCGGCGTCGGCGTCTGCATCTTCCCGCCTCTCATTCTCGCCGTGCCGGTCCTCTGGTTCGGTTGCCACCACCACATGCAGATTCTCTCGGCCCGCGTGTGGCGCGCCTCCCTCTTCGGTCTCCTCCTGCCGGCCCTCTATACCTTTATATATATAGTGTGGAAAGGCATACCCCCTCAGGACCTCGTCACCCCCTATCTCCACCGGCCCCTCTATTCTTGGCCCCCGCTTCCTATCCTCGTCAGTGCGGCCGTGCTCCTCGTCATCGCTTTCTGGAGCATCGCCCATTTCGGCCGCACGAGTTACAAGGACAACACCCGCGCCCGCCTTTCCCTCGAAATGCTCACGATGGAGTTCTATTTCCTCCTCATCCTCGCCGCGCTGTATCCCGACCATGTAGCCCCTCTCACCGCCTGCGTCATCGTAATCACCGCTCCCATCATCGGCCACTACGCCGCGCTGGCCGAGAGTCGCCTCCAGAATTTCTTCTTCTGGCTCTTCACGTTCATTCTTTTCGCTCTCATTCTCTTCAATAACCTTGGACTATGGACTATATTATCGACATTCTGATACAGTGGGGCCCTTGGGGCATGTTCATCGCGGCTTTCCTCGCCGGCAGTTTCTTTCCGTTTCCCAGCGAGGTGGTCATCGGCGGCGTATATTCCCTTGAGAAGCAGCAAGGCGTGGCCGACGGCAGCCTGATGTGGACGCTCCTCTGGACCGCCACCCTCGGCAACGTCCTCGGCGGCGTCTTCAACTACGGCGTGGGCATGCTTTGCAGCGAGGAGTACATCATCCGCAAATTCAAGATTAAGCCGAAGAAATGGGAGAAGAGCAAGCGTTGGACGCAGCAGTACGGCTTTTGGGGCGGCTTCCTCGCGTGGGTTCCCTTCCTCGGTAGCGCCATCACCATCGCCCAGGGCTTCATGCGCGTGAACTTCTGGCTCAGCACGCTCACGTCCACCATCGGCAAGGCCCTCCGCTACATCCTCATTCTCATGGCTCTCGGCGCAGCCTTCTAAATTTCATCACACAAAATGCCGGCACACTGCTTTACAGTGCGCCGGCATTTTCTTTTCCTGATCTTTCTAAATGGCTTCCGTCGCCTCTATGAGCCATTGCCTATCCTCCTCCGTGGGCAAGAGGGGCAGAAGGCGCGAGCGCACCTGTTCGTGGTAGGCATTGAGCCAATTCTTCTCGTCCGGAGTGAGAAGTTCCGGCATGACGGGCCGTAAATCGTAGGGGCAAAGCGTGAGGGGCTCCCACTCCAGCCATACGGACTGATTGCAAGACCCGTTTCCTTCGGTGAATTCGCCTGTTTTTGCTTCCACACTCAACAACATATTCTCGATTCTTACGCCAAAACGTCCCTCCAGATACACTCCCGGCTCGTCGGTCATGGTTTGGCCGGCGCGGAACGGCAGCAGCGTGCAGTCGCGCACGTTTTTACGTATCTGATGAGGGCCTTCGTGCACTCCGAGCACGTGTCCCACGCCGTGGCCCGTGCCGTGGCCGAAGTCCAGACCGGCCCGCCACAGCGGCATGCGTACTGCCGTGTCGAGTTGCAGGCCCGTGGTGCCTTCGGGGAAGCGCATATTCTGGAGTTGCAGGTGACCTTTCAGCACGAGCGTATAGACGCTGCGTTCTTCCTCCGTCAGCGTGCCGAGGGCGAGGGTGCGCGTGATGTCGGTAGTGCCTGTGCGATAGTGCGCTCCGCTGTCGAGCAGCAGGAGTCCGCTCGGCGCGAGGCGGGCGGCCGATTCCTCGGTGGCTTCATAGTGTACGATGGCACCGTGGGGGCCATACGCGGCTATCGTGCCGAAACTTAGCGAGAGATAGTCGGGACTCTCGGCACGCAAGGCCGTGAGGCGCGCGTCTATGTCGAGTTCCGTGAGCTGCGCCACGTCGGTTTCTTGCAGCCACCGCAGAAAACGCACCATCGCTACGCCGTCCTGTTCGTGGGCGCGGCGGAAACCATCGGCCTCGGCGGCATTCTTCACGTTGCGCCACGCTCCCACCGGACTTTTCACGCCGTTTCCGCGCGGTGCGTCCTCATACGGTGCCAACGTCACGCCGAGTCCCGCCAGATAGGCCTCTATATCCGCCGGTATCTGCTCTTTATTTATATATAAGGTGTGGCATCCGTCGGCGCGCACCAGCAGGAAGGCGATGAGGAAGGGATTGTATGGGATGTCGTCGCCGCGCAGGTTGAGCGTCCACGCCACCTCGGAGAGTTCCTCCACCAGCAGTTGCTCTTCGCCCTCATCGCGCAGGTATTCCACGAGGCGGCGAAGCTTGCTTTCGGCACTTTCTCCCGCGGTTTCATCGGACATTTTCCATGCTTTTGAAAGGGGGAACGCCGGACGGCCCTCCCACCATTGGTCAAACGGGTCGGGCCATTCGCGCGGGTCATACACCACGTCACCCTCCTCCTCTGCCACGCGGTCGTCGCGCACCAGCGTGAAGGGCGTGTCCTTCAGTTGCTCCGCGGCCTGTATCCAGTAGCGCGAATCGGTGTAGAGCCATGCCCCGTCGGCGGTCAACACGGCGGTGCCGGCCGACCCGTCGAAACCTGTCAGCCATTCGCGACACTGCCAGTGGGCCGGCACATACTCCGAGTTGTGGGGGTCGATAGTAGGAACGATGTAGCGGCGGATGCCTCTGCTCTGCATCCAGGCGCGTACCAGCGCCACGCGATTTGTGATGTTCATAACGGTATGTTTTGAGGTAAAAATATAGGATTGTTAATTGGCATTAAAATCATAATAATCATAATGTTTCATAACAATCATTATAGCCTGCGCAGCGGCCTGCGGCGTTATGATGATTATTATGATAAATTATGATTTTTATGATTCTTCATTCGGAATTCGGCATTTAAGGATTGTTATAATTACAATGCGAACATTGGCTGATGATTCCGTAGGATTCGGGCCGCACCATGCAGCCATTTCTAATAATTCCCTATCACACGGCGGACATTGGGTGAATCTTGTCTCTCAAAGAGGGAAAAGTATGTCTCGCTGCATGCCGATTAAAAGGGAACTACGTATGCGTTTTCTGCGATGAAACTGTAAAAATTTTTGACAAAAATTTTTCTTTCTCGGCATTTAATCGGGCTTTTTCATGCTTTTTTTTGCCTTTTTTGCCGTCCGCTGACGGCGCTACCGCATTTAATTTTATCTAATTCCCATTAAAAATAAATTTCTTCCCATTTAATCGCAACTTCTTCCCATTTAATTTGAACTAGTTCCCATTTAATTCGTATTAGTTCCCATTTAATTTTTCCTACTTCCCTTTTACTGAAAATTAAATGGGAACTAGTGAAAATTAAAAGGGAAGAAGAACATAATTAAAGGAGGAGAAAATCGAATGAAACCGACTGCTTTTCACGGGTTTCTTCCCTGCTGGAGAAGACTTCGCCCTATGGGTTTCATACTCCGGCCCTTATGGGAACTTTGCGGGAGGCTATCCAAACCGGGCCGGCCGAAACTGTAAAAAATTTTGACATTTTCTAAATAAAGTCCGTGCCCACTTTCTGGCAGAGCAGCAAGGCGTGGCGTCCGTCGGCCAGGGTGGTGGCAAAACCATACTGCTCTCCGCCGTCAAGGAGGCGTAGCTTGGCGCGAAGCTGCGCCACGCTGAGGGGGAAGTTGCGCACGGCAAGGTTCATGCGTTCTCCGCGCAACTGTCGCTGCTCGGCTTTTCCCAATCCCGACACGCGCTTCACGCAGAACCGACGGCCGGGGAACTCCTTCACGTCACGCGGGCCGAAATAGAGATGGCTGTTGGCGTGGAGCGGCATGAGGCCGAAGCGCCGGGCAAGGAGGCGGAAGGGAGCCGCCTTCATGAGGGCGGCACACGGCTCAAAGAGGAAGAATTCGCCTTCTGCCGGCGGGAGAACGGCCTGAACGGCGGCATCCTGCTCTTCTGCGGGCGAGAAAGAGAAGGAAAAGGCGTCCTCATGGCAGAAAATCTGCGGTGAATCCGCAGGTTTTTGCGAAAAGTCCACGTCGAAGAGCACCTCTTTCACCTCGCCGCCGGCACCCACCACGTGTACGTCGGTGCGGGCCTCCGAGGGTGCGAGGGAACGCAGGGCTGCCGTGACATCGAGCATCGGGGAGAGTTTCACGATGAGACGCCGCGTCTTCTCGCGGAGAAGAGGGAGAAGCGCGATGACATTGGGCGTACAATCCTCGATGAATACGGTCTTTTTTCCCGCCTCGTCGCGGCGGTAGGGGTCGAGGAAGATGACGTCGGCCATGCGGGAAAACTGACGGAGATAGGCTATGCCGTCGCCTTCTACTATCGTAGCGTGGGACAGACCGAGGAGTGGGAAATTTTCACGGGCGATGCGGCAGAGGTCTTCGTTGCGCTCCACATATACAGCCTCGGAAAATCCGCGCGCCATAAAGCTAAAATCCACGCCCAGGCCGCCGGTGAGATCCACGAGCAGACGGCCGCCGGAGAGAAGGCCGGCCTTGTAGCGCGCTGCCGCCTCGCCGGAACACTGCTCCAGCGGCAGGCGCTCGGGATAGAGCAGACCCTCGACGCAGGCCCACGACGGCACCTTGTCCCTCAGCCGCTGCCAGCCCTCCACCTGACGGAGGATGTGGCGCGCTTCGTCGGGCGTGAAGCCTTTGAGGCTCAGCGCCAGGGAATGCACGTCGGAAGTGCGGTGGGAGAGGATAAAGTCGTTGAGAGACATGATGCCGGGAAATTCGCAAGGGATGTTTTGTGCTGCAAAGGTACAAAATTTTGCAATAAAAAACAAGTGCGCGAAGCTTTTTCTGACACGAAATTTCGCAAGGCTCCACTAAGTCCCCTTCCAGCGGAATAATGTCGCGAAAAATGGGATGCCGACTTCCAAAAAGGGGCACCTCACATTATTATATATTATATTTTTATGTCAGAGTTTGGCCAAATGAAATAAACTTTGTATTTTTGTACTCGGAAATGTGCATCCAAATCATTATTAACCCTATAAAACATTACCTTATGAAGAAAACTTTACTCTTTCTCGTAGCCGTAATGGCTATGGTCTGCAACACCGCAATGGCCGAAGACATCCTCTGGCAGGAAAACTTCAGCTCTTATGAAGCCGAAGCCGTACCCGCTGGCGGCACTTACAAGTATGTTTGCGTGGATGGCGCCGGCGCCACCAAGATTTACGCCGAAGCCCTTGCCGGCGGCGAGGCTCCCGAACTGCTTATCAACAAGTACGACACAAAGAAGCACCCCGAACCCGGAAGCTTCTCCGTGACGATTCCCATGAACGGTAAGAGCGGCGAGATGACCCTCTCCTTCAAGCGCAACAACAAGGCCCTCACCGTTACTGCCGTTGGCGCAGAACTGGGCAAGAGCACCCGCACCGGCAATACCGACGAGTATCCCGTCACCGTAGCAGCCGGCACGAAGGAAGTAACCATTACTTTCACCGCTGGCAGTGCCAACGTGCGCTTTGACGACGCCAAACTGTATCAGGGCACCGCCAAGAAACCCGCCGGCCTCTCCTGGGGCACCGCCTCCCGCGACGCTTTCCTTGGCAAGAGCAATGAGGATAACAAGATTCCCACTCTCTCCAACGTGAACGAACTGCCCGTGACCTTCGCCAGCAGCGAAACCAGCGTAGCCACCATCGACGCTCAGGGCGTCGTGACCCTCGTGGCTGAAGGCAAGACCACTATCTCTGCAGCCTTCGCCGGTAACGATGTTTATGAGGCTCAGACCGTGACCTACGAACTTACCGTGAAGCCCGCCGAAGATCCTTCCGAGGACATCAGCAACACCATTGATACTCCCTACACCGTAGCCCAGGCTCACGAACTCATCACCGCAGGCAAGGGACTCAGCAGCAAGATTTACGTGAAGGGCATCATCAAGAAGGTGAAAGAAATTGACACTGAGGGCACGTACGGCAACGCCACCTATTTCATCTGGGATGCCGAAGGAACAACAGACCTTGAAGTTTACCGCGGCTACGGCCTCGGCGGCCAGAAGTTCAACGAAGCAGGTGCCACCCTTATCAAGGAGGGCGACGAAGTCGTTGTCTATGGCAAGGTGAAGGACTTTAACGGCACCCACGAGTTTGACTCCGGCAGCCAGATTGTCGTCCTCAACGGTCAGTATCCCGCAGGCATCCAGGCCGTCATCGACGCTCAGGTTCAGGGTCGCATCTTCGACCTCCAGGGCCGCAGCATCGTGAAGACCCAGCGCGGTCTTAACATCGTGGGTGGCCACAAGGTACTCGTGAAGTAAGCTACTCTGCAGTTTTTTCCCTCAATAAGAGCCCTCGCAAGTTTGCGGGGGCTTTTTTCGCCTCAAGGCTTGGCCATCTCCCGATAAATGCGTACTTCTAAACTGCGTTTTTAGTTACTTTTGCTCGGAAAAACCAAGAAAAACGCCGTTTCTTTTGGCTCTTCGCTCGCTTATTCGTAACTTTGCACCAAATAGCCTAATATGCAAGACGAAACACTCCTTAATGAGCAGGCACAGCAACCTGCAAGCAACTATTCCGAAGACAACATCATCCATCTGGACGACACGGAGCACATCCGGCGCCGCCCGGGTATGTATATCGGCCGACTGGGCGACGGTTCACACCCCGAGGACGGTATCTATGTGCTCCTGAAAGAGACAATAGACAACTCCATCGACGAGTTCAACGCCGGCTTCGGCAAGAAGATAGAGGTAGAAATCGGCACGGCCGACACGGGCAGCCAGTACACCTCCATCCGTGACTACGGCCGCGGCATCCCTCTCGGCAGCCTCATCCCCGCCGTGAGCCAACTCAACACCGGCGGCAAGTACGACAACGACACCTATACGGCCTCCGTGGGCCTGAACGGCGTGGGCCTGAAGGCCGTGAACGCGCTGAGCATAAAGTTCGTGGCCAAGGCCGTGCGTGACGGCGAATACCACGAGGCCACGTTCTCGTGCGGTCGCCTCATCAACGACAAGAGCGGCGAGACCGAGGAGGAGAACGGCACGTACGTCTATTTCGAGCCCGACCCCTCGCTCTTCCAGAACTACAGGTTCCACAGTGAGTTCGTGGAGGAAATGCTCCGCAACTATACGTATCTGAACACCGGTCTGGCCATATTCAACAACGGCCGCCGCATCGTGTCGCGCAACGGACTGGAAGACCTCCTCAACGACCGCATCACGGCCCCCCTGCGCTACCCCATCGTCCACCTCCAGGGCGACGGCATAGAGATAGCCTTCACCCACGTGGCCCAGAACGGCGAAGAATACTACTCCTTCGTGAACGGCCAGAACACCACGCAGGGCGGTACACACCAGGCAGCCTTCAAGGAACACATCGCCAAGACCATCAAGGAGTACTTCGGCAAGAACTTTGACGTGGCCGACGTGCGCAACGGTATGGTAGCTGCCATCGCAATAAGGGTTATCGAGCCCACCTTCGAGAGCCAGACGAAAATCAAGCTCGGCTCGCTCTACATGGCTCCCGAGAAGGACAAGCGCGGCAAGCCTTTCGCCCTGAGCGGCGTGAGCGTGAACAAGTTCGTGGGCGACTTCATCAAGACGCAGGTGGATAACTACCTCCACAAGCACACCGACATCGGCGAGGTGATGCTCCAGAAAATCCAGGAGAGCGAACGCGACCGCAAAGCCATCGCCGGCGTGCAGAAACTGGCCCGTGAACGTGCCAAGAAGGCCAACCTCCACAACAAGAAACTGCGCGACTGCCGCATACACCTCAACGACACGCCGCCCAAGGCCCGCAAGGGCGAGGACCATCCTGAGGACCCGCGCTTCGACTCCAGCATCTTCATCACCGAGGGCGACAGCGCCAGCGGCAGCATCACGAAGTGCCGCGACGTGAACACGCAGGCCGTGTTCTCCCTCCGCGGCAAGCCCCTCAACTCCTTCGGTTTGACGAAGAAGGTGGTATATGAAAACGAGGAGTTCAACCTCCTGCAGGCCGCCCTCAACATTGAGGAGAGCATCGACGACCTGCGCTACAACAAAGTCATCGTGGCCACCGACGCCGACGTGGACGGTATGCACATCCGCCTGCTGATGATTACCTTCTTCCTCCAGTTCTTCCCCGACCTCATCAAGAAGGGCCACGTATATATCCTCCAGACGCCGCTCTTCCGTGTCCGCAACAAGAAGAAGGGCCTGAAAAAAGGCCAGCGCGCCGAGTTTGAGACCATCTACTGTTATTCCGAAGAGGAACGTCTCGCCGCCATTGAGAAACTGCAGCCCGCCCCCGAAATCACCCGTTTCAAGGGCCTCGGCGAGATAAGCCCGGAGGAATTCGTCCACTTCATCGGCCCCGAGATGCGCCTCGAACAGGTGCAGCTCCACAAGGGCGACAAGGTGCAGGATCTCCTGGAATACTATATGGGCAAGAACACCATGGAGCGCCAGCAGTTCATCATCGATAACCTGGTGGTGGAGGAAGATCCGGTCACCCCCTCCGATGACCTTGGCTGATTATTTATTATTAAACAAGAATTATAGAAATTTTCCGCGTAATAACAATGAATCTTTAAGAATTGTGCAGTGCAGGGCACTGCTGAATAAAATTAGGCGGAACGTGCCAGTGAAGACCGCATGGAATTCTGCTGTTCCTTGCAGCTATTCTTATAAATTCCAAGCCCTCTGGAATTGCTTCTTAAATTCTTGTTAAAATAAGACACATTGGCTTTGTGTTAAATGTATATAATCGCAAACAATAATGTCCAACAAGTCTAAAAGTATCTACTCCCCTCCCTCGGAGGGAGGGGCTGGGGGTGGGTCTTGTGCCCTCTTCCCCGGTTCCTTCGACCCCTTCACCGTGGGGCACGCCAACATCGTAGAGCGCGGCCTTAAGATGTTCGATAAAGTCGTCATCGGCATCGGCGTCAATGTGCTGAAGACGCCGCAGTCGGAAATGGAGCACCGCCTGGCGGACATCCGCGCCCTTTATGAGGACAACCCCCATGTCTGTGTGGAGGCCTACACCGACCTTACCGTGGATATGGCCCGCCGCGTGGGTGCCACGCACATACTCCGCGGCCTGCGCTCCGTCCACGACTTTGAATATGAGCGCGACATCGCCGCCATGAACAAGCGCCTCTCCGGCATCGATACCGTGCTGCTCTTCACCGAGCCCGAATACCAGTGCGTGTCGTCCTCCGCCCTCCGTGAACTCATCCGCTACGGCAAGGATATCAGCGCCTTCCTGCCGAAATCGTGACTTCGGCCGGAAAATCGCACATATACTTAAAGGCAACACACTCATAAGCTGTTTATAGCAGCGGTGTGTTGCCTTTTTTCGATGTATAGGTCAAATTGCGGCTAATTTGACCTATATGCTTTTTTTATGAAGCATAGCCGCCCCTCCGTTGAGGCAACAATTTTTCTTGAAACGAGGAGCCCCTCCTGATACACGGATATAAATCAGGGAATCTGTCCCCTTGATTCACTCTGCCGCTTCTGCCACTGTGCGGGCTTTATGCCTTCAAACTTCTGGAAGTTGCGATAGAACGACTGTTCGCTGGAAAATCCGGAGTCCATTGCCACGCTCAACATCTTGGCGCCGGCATCCCTCTGCATGAGCGTCTTGGCATAGGCAATGCGCTGGCGGTTGATATAGTCGGAGAAGGAGCAGCCGTGCGTCTGGTTGATATAATTGGATATATAAGTGCGGCACGAACCTGTCCTACTTGCCACGTCGTCTATCTTCAGACCTTTCATTAGGAAGAGGTGTTCCTCGCTCATCAGCGCCTCTATCTTCGTCCCCAGCCCTTCCTCCGTGCCCCATGCCCCATTACCCATGACCCCTTGTGCCTCATCCTGTAAAGAAGTGAGCGGTCGCACGAAACCGATAAAGCCCAGCACATAGAGCAACACGGAGAAGGGTAGGGCGGCCGTGACGAGATAAGGCCAGTCGGTCTCGGCAAAGAACTGTCTGCCCAGCACCGAGGCCACGATGGAGAGCACCGATATGAGGAAGAAGGCCAGCAACAGGCCCTTGATTTCTCCCGTGCTGTGCTCCTCGGTGTCGGCATAGATATCGGCCAGTTTGGCATCGAAGGCCTGCAACCTGCGAAATCCGAAATAGCACACGCAAGGTATCTGTATGATACTTATCACCTTGCGGGCTATCTCCGGGCCAGGGCCGTCGGTCAGCAACATAGCCGCGGCGACCAATGCGGCGGGCAGGAGCAGCAGCAGTTTGTGCCAAGCCTTCAGCGGTCTGCCCACGAGGGCGCAAATATAAATAAAATACAGCGGATACACCGACAGCGAGCAGAAGGCCCACACGCATTCCGTATTCTGCGGGATGCCCACGGTGAAGAATAAGCCGTGGTTGAAATAGAGCACCACGCAGGTGGCGAGAAACCAGGTGAGGGAGCGCTTTGCCGCGTCGCTCTTCCTGTAGCACGCGGCAAAGGCCGCAAACCAGAAGAGACACACTGCGAAGGGCACGAAACAGATAAGGGTTTTGAGCATAGGTAGGGACTTCGCGTCGTTTTGCGGTGCAAAGATAATGTATTTTGTCGGAAAGCCCGCCGTTTCCTTGCAAATAAAGTTGCCGGAAGGCCTTGTGTGTGTACATTTTGTATATTTTGAGAGTCATTTTGTACGAAATGAAAGTATATCGCGTATGAATTGGTAGGTTTTATAAGAGAGAAATGTGTAACTTTGCGGAGTCAAAAAATAGACACCTTTTTTATTCACAGCGGTGCTACCCCGCACCGATACAA
>JAKSLT010000039.1 GCA_024401055.1 Bacteroidaceae bacterium
CACCGCCGGCCTCGACATCGCCTTCGACACCGAGGGTAACCCCATCATCCCCGAGGGCGTCAGCAGCATCAACGCCGACTTCGGCGCCACCGCTCCCGCCTACGACCTCCAGGGCCGCACCGTCCGCCACAGCGCCGGCCACGGCCTGATGATTCAGGGCGGCAAGAAGGTTCTGCGATAAATGACCCTCCCCAGCCCCCTCCCGCGGGGAGGGGAACGGAAACCTGTTGCCGAGAGTTGAACACTCCCGAGCAAGAATACGAAACACAAGGCACACGGCCGGCTCATTTGAGTCGGCCGTGTCGTATTTGTGTAAGGGCGGGGTGTAGGAGGTGTAAGAGGTGTAGCAGAAAATGTACTTCGCGCGTGTGTATATATATAAGGTGTGCGGCGTGAATTCGTAAGAAGACTCCGAAAAGGAGGCGGTAAATATATCTTATCTGTGGCCGCGCACGCGCAGATGGGGCATTTCTAAACTTTTTTCTTGGCAATGCGAAACTTTTTGACTAATTTTGCATGCGATATAGACCTAATCTTAATTATATTTACAACACAATGAAAAAGGTACTTCTATTGGCGTTTGCCGTTTTGGGAATCTGTGGTAATGCTTCCGCAGACATCATCAAGACTCAAGCACAGGCGAAAGAGGCTGGGCTGATGCTTACAGTGACTCAGCTCAATGCCTTCAAAGACACAGGCAAACGCTTTGCCTTCCACACCACCCAGCGAACGGACTGGTCAACTTTCGACACGAGCAGCACGGGGGTCAATGACCTCTCCACCAACTATCTCTATTCGTTGGTCTCCGGCTCGGTCAATGGCACGGTGTGCGTGAAGAACTTTGCCGGCGAGGTTCTTACGGATGCCGGCAATGGCAACTCCGTATGGAGCAGCGACCCCTCTGCCAAGGGCTTCGACTGGAAATTCGTGCAGCCCGATGACGGTACGGCTCCGGCTTATGCCAGCAATCAGCAAGTGCGTTTCCGCAACACGGCCGGACTTAACTATCGCGCCAACAACCGCGACTTCTCTACTGCCGCCGGTGACTGGGCACGCTATGTGGCATACGGGCCTTTCTATATTGTGAACGTAAAATGCGAATGCAGCGATGCCGGCTTCAAGACCAGAACGATTTCGCTGATTGCATCGGCGGGCTCTTTCTCTGTAGAGGCTCCCGAATTGGACGGCTACACGGCGACGGAACTCTCCAAGGAGGTGACCGTTACCGACAAAGACATCACGGTGACCTTCAACTACACCCAGGGAGAGGCCCCCTTTAAGATTATCAACATCACGCCGCGCCCGAAGACCGTGAAAAGGGAGGACGGTATTCTTACCCTTCCCTCCATGCTTACTGTAGGCGGCACGGGGCTTTCAGAGGCTACGATGAAGGACGTGGAGAAGTTTGTGGCCGACTTCAATGCCTCGGCTACGGGCTACAGCGCTTCCGCTTCCTCATCCGAAGGTGCCTTCATCACGCTCACGCTGGACAGCAAACTCTCTGCTACCACATACGGCAGCGAAGGCTATAAACTTACGGTCACCGAACAAGGCGTGCAGATTACCGCACCCAGCGAGACGGGTCTGTACTATGGTCTCGTAACCATCAAGAAACTCCTGCCCGCCTGTGTGACAATCGGCGTGAAGGACGCCCGCTTCACGGAGTATTCATTACCCTACATCACCATTGACGATGCGCCCCGCTTCAAATACCGCGGTTTTATGCTTGACTGCAGCCGCCACTTCTACACGGTGGAGGAAATAAAGCGCGTGCTCAACTTGATGGCTGTATATAAGATGAACCGCTTCCACTGGCACCTCACCGACGACCAGGGCTGGCGCGCCGAAATCAAGAAATACCCCAAGCTTACGACCGTTGCAGCCACTGCTCCCAACTCGTGGATGGTGGACCGCGTTGAAGGCCCGTACTGGACGAACGAGCCTTACGGCCCCTATTTCTACACGCAGGACGATATGCGCGAGGTAGTGGCTTATGCTGCTGAACGCCATATTGAAATCGTGCCCGAAATCGAATTCCCCGGTCATGCACTTGCCTGTATGGCGGCTTACCCCGAGTTCTCTTGCAACCCTGGCGGCACTCACGGTGGCCTAATGCCTTATGGCGTGAGCAGCGATGTACTCAACGTGGCCAATGAGGGTGCCATGCAGTTCGTACGCGATGTTCTGGACGAGATAATGGATATCTTCCCCGGCGAACTCATCCATATCGGCGGCGACGAGTGCCCCACCTCGGCATGGAGCAACAACGCCGAGTGCAAGAGGAAGATGACCACACTGGGATTGAGCAATATCCGCGCCTTGCAGAGTCACTTCAACAAAGACGTGGCTGACCACATCGGCAAACGTGGCCACCGTCTCGCCACATGGAACGAGAGCATTGACGCTGAAGGAGCCGACACAGAACTGATGGCTTCCACCAATGCTACGGTATGGTGCTGGACTAATGCCTGGGGCAACGCCACCAAGGCTGCACAGATGGGTCTTGACGCTATGCTCACCCCCTGGACACGCGGTTATATCAACCGCGCCCAGAGCCGCGACTTCCCCGAGACCTACCTGCCTGGCGACGGCAGCGACAATGTGCAGAACGTCTATGGCATTGACCCGATGCCCTCCGGCCTCACCACTGCGCAGCAGAAGCATATCATCGGTGTTCAGGGCACATTCTGGTGTGAGAACATCGGCACCCCCGACATGATGGAGCACATGGCTCTCCCCCGACTGATGTGTATGGCTGAAACGGGATGGACGGCTGCCAACCTGAAGGACTTCTCCGATTTCCAGACGCGTATGCGCCGCGACACTGTCATGCTCAACCTCGGTGGTTATGAATACGGTCGCCACATTATTGATGACGGTTCCACCACACCCTCTGCTCTTGAAACGGCCATCGAGCAGGCAAAGGTTGTGGCCGCCGTTCCCACCTTCACCGGAAAGGCCGTGCCAGGACGTTACTCTGCCGAAAGCGTAGAAGCCTTGAAGGCTGTCATCGTACAGGCCGAAGTGGGAGAAGCCGATGCAGCCGACCTTGAAAAAGCCGTAGCTGCCGTCAAGGCTACCATGCCCCGCCTTGAGGCGCAGAAGTCCTACCGCTTCCGCAACAACATTGCCCGATACAAGGACTCTGCCATCTCCTACACCTCCGGCCAGTACCTCCAGCACTCCGCCGAGGAAGAAGCCGCCACCGACTGGATAGTCACCATGATTAAGGATAACGCCGACGGCACACAGAGCGTAAAACTGAAGAATGCCAAGAGCAAGACTTCCAAATACTTCGGTTCCAACAGCACACAAAAGGGTCGCCAGATGTGGCCCGTGCTCGCCAGCGGAACGGCTCAGTATGTGACCGTCACCTTCCGCCCCGAATATGCCGACTACAACCTCACCATCAACGGCAAAGACCTCGTGCCCGTAGCACACACGATGGACGCCCTGCCCGGCATCATTACTTCCGGCAACTGCAATATTGACGCCAACGCAGAACTGCCCGCCCTTCATGTGCAGGGTGCCGCCTGGGTTATTGATGAAGTCGTGGCCATCACATTGCTCTGCGAGGATGCCGAAGGCAAGAAACTCGAAGAGCACCGCTATGTCGTGGGTGCCGGCGAAACTATCGCTCTGCAGATTCCCGCCATTGACGGATACAACTACGAGAGCGGTATGCCTGAAAAGGGCGTTGTGGCTTCCGAAAACACCACCTACGTTCTGAAGTACGTCAAGCCCGTACCCGAGAGCATCAGCCCCTCCCAACTGTCACCTGTCAACTCTCACCTGTCAACTTCCTATGACCTTCAAGGCAAACGGCAAGCTGGACACACGCAAGGCATCGTCATCAAAGGAAACGAAAAGGTGCTGACTAAGTAAGCAGCCGCCCCGCCACAATAAGAATTTCTCATTTCCAATTTTCCTTTAGTACTCTTAAATGAACCTCTTTTCTCTCCTCAAGAAGATTGCGCCGTATGTGCGGCCGTATCGTAAACTCGTCATCCTCACGCTCATCCTTACGCTCATCGGCTCGCTCATCGCACAGGTGAACGCCGTAGTGCTCGACTGGACAGTGGACGAGGTCAACGGCCTCATCGGCATTCCCGACTTCGCATGGGACAAGGCCGCCCGCATACTGATGATTATCAGCATCGTGCTCATCGGCAAGGAAATCCTCTCCGCCGGAATCACCTACGCCCAGCAGTATTTCGGCGAACGCATGCGCATCTTCGTATCCAAAGACCTGGCGCAGGCCGTAGTGGACCGCATCCTCTCCTACCGCGTGGCCTTCTTCTCGCAGAACGACAACGAGACCGGCAAACTTCAGACGCGTATCGACCAGGGCGTGAGCAGTCTCTCCTCTACGGTGCAGAACTTCTTCATCGACCTCCTGCCGCTCTTCACCAGTGCCCTGCTGGCCCTCGTGCTGATGTTCATGGCCAACTTCTGGGTGGGTCTCACCGCACTCTTCATCGTACCCATCTATATATGGATAACCGTCCGCCAGGCCAAGCGCCTGAAGGGCTGGCGCCGCAACATGCGCTCCTATCGCGAGAAGAAGTCGCAGGGCGTGATGAGCATCATCGAGAGCATCAACGTCATCAAGTCCTTCAACCGCGAGGAGATTGAGAGCCGGAAGCAGTGGGACCTCCAGACCAACTTCACCGACAACCAGATGCTCGTGCGCAAGACGTCGTTCTATTTCGACGGCCTCAAGAGTTTCGTGCGCCAGGTAGGCACCGTGCTCATCATTATCCTCACCGCCTACCTCGTCCTCATTGAGTATCCCGGCATGACCATCGGTAAAATCATGTACCATGTCATGCTCTTCTCCAACGTCACGGCCCCCATCACCCAGCTCCAGCGCATCTTCGACCAACTCAACGACGCTCTCATCTATGCCGAAGGCTTCTTCGACATCCTTGAGGCCGACGACGAGATAGAGGCCAGCGGCACCTACAAGCCCGAGAAGATAGAGGGCCGCCTGGAAATCAAGGGCGTGGACTTCACCTATCCCAGCGGCACGAAGGCCCTGCACAACATCAACATGACCATCGCCCCCGGCCACATCACGGCCTTCGTGGGCCTTTCCGGCGCCGGCAAGAGCACCATCGTCAACCTCCTTGACAAGTTCTACTCGCCCGACTGCGGCACCATCACCCTCGACGGCGTGCCCCTTGAGGACTACGACACGCAGTACCTGCGCGAGAACATAGGCCTCGTGCTCCAGAAGAACCATATCTTCGACGGCACCATCCGCGAGAACATAGCCTATGGCAAGCCCACCGCCACCGAGGAGGAAATCCAGGATGCCGCCCGCAAGGCCTACATCTACGACCAGATAATGGGCCTCCCCAACGGCTTCGACTCCAAGGCCACCGCCCTCTCCGGCGGCCAGCAGCAGCGTATCGCCATCGCCCGCATGTTCCTCAAGAACCCGCCCATAATCTTCCTCGACGAGCCCACCGCCTCCCTCGACGCCATCGCCACCGAGCAAATCAAGGCCTCCATTGATGCCATCAAGCAGGGCCGCACCGTCGTCATCATCTCCCACTCCATCTCCCAGATTATCGACAGCGACATCATCTACGCCCTCCGCGACGGACGTGTGGAGCAGAGCGGAGGCCCCGAAGAACTCTACACCAAGGGCGGCATCTACAAGGACATCGTCGATGCCTCCGCCCGCAGCCTCAACATCGAGAAGCTCTCCAAGACCCTCGACCCCAACGGCGACGGCGTGCTTTTTGATTAAGGCCAATCAGACCATCATATTATTTGCCCCCGCAGCGATACCGTCTGTGGGGGCTTTTGCATACCCCGAAGGGGTTACACAACCCAGCCAGGGGCAGCGCCCCTGGTACACGGTTGTCGCATTTACGGCCGCCCCAGCGGGGCATAACAGCAAGGTTCTGTGGTTGTTGTGCCCCGCTGGGGCGTGCACGGTGGTCGCACTTGCGACCAGGGGCGCTGCCCCTGGCTGGGTTGTGTAACCCCTTCGGGGTACAGGCTAAACTTTTTAGCGGACACTAATAAAACTCAACCAATTATTTGCGTATTAACTCGTAGAGAGACGAGGAGTTTATCTTTGCCGGAGGCAAGTAGTTGTTCTTAGTCGGCATTTAGTCATCATGGCCACAGCTGTGACCGATACATGGCCACAGTTGTGACGCATACTTGGCCACAGCTGTGACGCATACTTGGCCACAGCTGTGGCCAAGACGACGATGTCGGCGAAAGCGTGTACCGCAAGGCCGTAATCGGCTTGCCGCTTGCCTATGTATGCGGGAACTTGCAAACCTTGAATGAGAAGACTTATCCCGGACTGAGGTAAATAGTTTGAAGTCTATTTCCTAAAAAAAACTATTTCCGGCGAAGCCGCCGTATTTCTTGCGAAGCAACGAAAACAAAGTCCTCCGTCGGCTATCGCCGAGAAATAGTGCCGCCCTGCGGGCGGGAAATATCATGCCCCTTCGGGGGAAATAAAAAGGGGCGGCACCCGTTTGGATGCCGCCCCGATTATGAGGGGATGTGTGAGTGATTACTTGATAACCTTGGCACCACGCTGCAGGACGATGCCGCGGGCATTGCCGTTGATGCGACGGCCCTGGAGGTCGAAGCGGATGGCATTCTGCAGTTCGGGACGGAGGACGTTGATGCCTACAACTTCGGCGGGCTCAAATACCCAGAGCTGGCCGATCTTGTCGGTGTAAACGCCGGCGCCGTCGAACTCTTCGTCAATGCCGAAGCCCTGGCTGCCGTCCTTGAGGATGGCGGTGGGCTCTTCAAAGCTCTCAATGTACCATACATCTTCATCGTCGGAGAAGTCCCACGTGTTGGTGTGGTTGTAACCTACGAACTTGTCGGTGTCGAGGCTCTGGATGGTGAAGCCGTCGGCAGAGGGAGTAACGACGAAGGCTTCCTTCTCGGCGGAGATGGAGTAGGTGTACTGGGCGTTGTCGGCTACTTCGGTGGTGGAGAAGTAGAGGTCGGTGCCGTCCAGACGGATGTAGTAGTTGCCGGCTTCAGCGGGCGTGGGATCGTCGCCTCCGGGGTTCTGCACGGCTTCGTTGAGCACCTCGTAGTTGGCGTAGGTGGGATCAGCCTTGTAGGCCTCGATAGCCTTGGAGAGCTTCTCGGAGAGGGTCTTGCCTTCGAAGTAGGGATCTACGCCGTTGGAGAGGTATTCGGCCTTTTCCTCGTCGGTGAGGACGCTGTAGGTATATTTGCCCTTCGTGATCTTGCTGATGTCGAACTTCTTATAGACCATGTCGTAGCCGTCGTTGTGGCCGTTCTCCTCATAGAAGAAGGCGATGTGGCCGGACTTCATCTGGCACATGGTGCTGTAGGCAGAGGTGGTCTCGGAAATCTGATAAGCCGTCCAGTTGGGGGCGAACTCGGTGGAGGTGCGGTAGTAGGAGAGGTCCTTGAGGTCCTTCCAGTAGATACCTACGTTGACGCGGCTGCCGCTCATAGGAACGGACTGCAGGGCGAGGTAGGTCTTGGCGCCGTCTTCTACGCGGGTAACGGGGACGAACATGATTTCGCCGTTGCAGGAAGCGCCGAAGCAACCCTTGTTGTTGGAGGAGGAAGTGGTCTGCTTGCCCCAGTAGCCTTCACCGGTGGCAATGTTGGTGTAGTGATAGACGTTGAAGATACGGCCACTGTCGCGGCTGCTGACAACAACGCTGCCGTCGGGCATTTCGTCGGCCTTAGGCTCGTCGCCGCCGTTGATGGGCTTCACGTCGGGCGTGCCGAGCATGTTCCAGGTCTCGCCGAAGTCGTCGGAATACCATACGAAGTTGCACTTGCCGCTCTGCATACGGGTGTTGGAGGCGCAGTAGAGGCGATAGTACTTGCCGACCTTGACGGTGCTGCTCTGGCTGATCTTACCGGAGCCGATGAAGAAGGCCTGCATCTGGTCGTCCTTGCGCTGGTCGAGCCAGGCTACGACCTGGGGAGCGAGGTCGGTGTAGGTAGATTCCCAAGTCTCACCGCCGTCCTCGGAGTACCAGCGGGCCCAACCCTGGTGGTTGTTGTAGGTACCGCCGGGGAAGCCGACATTGCCGCAGCAAGAGGTAACCATAACGCGGTTGCTCTCGCGGTCGCATACGATGCAGGGGTCACCGAAGGCGCAGAAGGGTTGAGGAATGTAGGCTGCGAGAGTCTTCTCCTGGCCCCAAGTGCCGTCAGCATACTGCTTGCGATACTTCAGGTCAAGCTTGGTGCCGGCGCCGATGTCGGCGTGGGAGTAGCGGTAGTCAGCCACGAAGATGAGGTCGCCGTCCTTGGTCTGGCCCACGGCGGGGATGCGGTAGGGCACGGAGCTGGCGTGGGTGTCGAACACGGTCATGTAGTCGTCGTAGTCCACCTCGCTGGGGTCGCGGGGCTTGTACTGCATCGTTACGGTGAAGTCGTAGAGAAGGGTGCCGACGGCGTTGGTGCCGGTCTCGGTGAACTCTACGCGACGCTCCTCAATACCGGTCACGTTGATTTCCTTGACATCGGTGGTGGAGGTGGAGGTGTAACTCTTGCCGTTGATGGTCCAGTTCTCGCTGGAAGCACCGTTGGAGTGGAGCTTGAGGGAGTAGCCGGTGATGACGTAGTTGTTCTTGTCGGCGGGCTCGATGGCGTAGGTGCAGGGAGGATTGGTGCCGCAGCGAGCGTCAATGTTGTCGCCGCTCCAGGCCATATTATTGGCGGAGGCGGTGAACTTCAGCTTGTTGTCGGTGCTGGTCCATACGCTTGCGAAGGTGCCGTTGCCGTTGGTGGCAGTCCAGCGACCGTTGTTCTTGTCGATGGTGTAGGTGGTCTCTTCGCCTTCTTCGGGGCCAACGGGCTCCTCGCCGCCTTCGTACTTATAATATACATAGAACTCGGTGAAGAGAGCGCCCTTGTTGTATTCCTTGGCGGAGCCGTCGATGGTGATGGCGAAGCTGGTGGCGTTGAGGTCTTCCTTGGCGATTTCCTGAGGCGTGGCGGAGGTGGTGACGCTGGAGGTGCCGTCGCCCACTACAAGCTCGTAGCCGGTCTCAAGGTTGCTCACCTTGAAGGAGTAGCCGGTGATGGTGTAGCCCGGGGTGTTGGTGCTCACGGTCATGGTGCACTTGTAGCCACCGCGCTGGGAACCGCTGTAGCATACGAGGCCGTCGTTCAGGTGGGTGGCGTTGCCAATCATATTGTTGGCAGGAGCGCCGTCGGAGACATTGACAACAATCTGCGGGTTGTTCTGCGTGCTGGTCCAGCAGTCGTGGAAGGAAGAGGCGCTGGCGGTGTTGGAGAATATGCCGGCGGACTCTACAATCTGGAACTTCTCGGGCTCGGGTTCAGCGACGGTAACCTTGTAGAGGTCCATCTGGCTGTTGCCGCCTTCCTGCTTCCACCAGCCTACGAAGGCGCTGGTGCCGCCGCCGCTGTTGAGATATACGTTGGCGGTGCTGCCGTTGTAGCTGCTGCCCATGCTGCGGAGCTGGATGCCGTTGTCAACATTGCTGTCGTAGTCCACTACGGTGAACTTGTCGCCGCTCTCTGCGAGGGTGATGGTGTTACCGGTGCCGGCAGTGGTGGAGAGGATGGGGAAGTAGCGGTCGGCCACGGCGGACTTGATGGTGAAGCCGTTCTCGTTGTCGCCGTTGAAGACGAAGGCGTTCGTGCCGTCGATGAATTCAGTGTTGCCTGCGAGAGCGTGGTTCTCGGTGTTGTAAGTCACATAGCCGGGAGCGTTGTGGTGAACGATGGCATATACGCCGCCGTCAACTACTTCGTCAATGCTGGTGACCTTGTCGCCGAGGGTGTAGGTCTTGGTGGGTTTGGGATCTACGGGGTCAACGGGAGGATCAACGGGGTCGATGGGGTCAACCACCTCGCCGCCTTCCACTTCTACCATGATGAAGTCGGAAGACCAGCCGTTGTAGTCGTCGTAGCGGCCGTTGGTGAACTGGCCGCCGGTGATGGTGCCGTTGCTGTTAAGGGCAGCGTTGCGGACACCGCCGTCGAAGATTTCGCCGATGCACACCGTGCCGGCGTTCAGGCCCTCACCGAACTGGATAGGAGCCTCGGTGGTGGTGAAGGTGAAGCCGCCGTTCACACCGAGATACTTGGTGGGGGTGGCTACGCTCTGGAGACCGGTGCCCGTGAACTTCCATACGCCGGCGTTGCCGCTGGGCAGAGAGGTGACGGAGGCCAGGTTGCCGTTGTTTACGACGAGGTAGCGGTTGTTGGCGTTCTTGTAGTTGCAGCAGATAGTGTAGTACTTGCCAGCCTCGGGAACGTTGAGGGAGGGCGTTGCGTTCTGGAGCTCTTCAGCGGCAGCGCGCAGCTGGTCTGCGGTGGCGGTGGTGCCGGCCAGCAGAGCGCAGGCGGCGTCAATCTTGCCGTTGAGTTCGGTTAAAGAGCCTTCGCTGTACTCACCGATGCCTGTGCCAGTCTTGCCGGGCTTGCGGAAAGCGTCGGTCAGGACGTCGCCCAGCACCTTGCGGGCAGCGTACAGTTCGTTGTTCTTCGTGCACTCTTCGTCGGTGACGGCCTTGATGTCGAGGTCGTTGAAGTCCTGCTTGAGGGCGGTCTCGATAATCTGGGAGAGTTTGGCGTAGCCGTAGGAGGTGAAGTAGTTGCCGCCGTCGCCTACATAGAAGTACTTGGCGTTGCCGTTCATGCTGGTGGCGTCAATCACCTTCACGTTGCTGTTGCTCGTCAGGCTGTTCAGCTGAGTGATGTAGGACTTGAGGTTGTTGTTGTAGCTGGCGGTAGGCGTGTTGAGAGGCGTGATGAAGTAAATCTTCGTTTGGGGAGCCTTCTTGCGCAGGGCGTTGATGAGGTTCTGGCACTTCGTCTTGAAGTTGGCAGCCGTTACGCTGCTGCTGGCTTCGGAGATACCGGCGTACACGAGGATGGCCTTGGGAGCCACACTCTTGGCGTGCTGGAAGTAGATGGAAGCGTTGGTGATGAGCTGGTCGATGTTCGAGCCGGGATAGCCCCAGCCGAGGCCGCGGTTCTTCACCTTGTCGCTCTGTAGCCACTCGTGCCACTCGCCGCTGCTGACCATCTCGTCGCCGAGGATGAGGATGTCGTTGGCATTGACTACCTGCTGGGCGAAGCAAGTGATGCGGTCGCCGGTGGAATTGTTCTGGCCGCCGTTGTAAATGGTGGAGGCGTTGATGTCATAGACGCAGTTGCTACCTACTTGGGGAGCGATGGTGTTACACCAGATGCCGTAGCCGATAACCGTGGGGTGGAGGTTGTCGAAGGCGAGGCTCTTGCCGTTGTAGGTCTTGAAGCTGACGCCGTCGGTGGCTACGAGCTGGCTGAACACGTCGAGGTAGGTCACCTTGCCATACTCCTTGTTGAGTTCCTCAACGATGGGCTTGACGAGGTTGTTGAGCGTCACGATGCGGGCACCGCGGTTGCCGTTGGTGGAGGGCAGTACGCTCTGCATGTAAACCTCCGTGTTGGGGCTCTCCTTACGGATGCGGGTGATGATGAGGCGGATGTTCTCGGCCACGACGGCGGGCTCGGAGGAGGTGACGTCGTTGGTGCCGATTCCGATGAATACCTTGGCGGGGTGGCCTTCAAGAATCATCTCGAGATGGGGGAGCACCTCGGTAGTGAAGCCGCCGCTCGTGCCGCGGTTGAGAATCTGATGGTTGCCGCCGAAGGCTTCCCACCAGTCGTGCATGTTCGTGATGCTGTTGCCCACGAAGACGATGCTGTTCTCTGCGGGTTTGAGGCCGTGGAAGGACTCCCAGCGGTGTTCGCGGAAGGGGCCGGAGGCCATCGCTGTCACAGTCATGAGGACTGCGAGGCAGAGAAGGGTAAGAGTTTTTTTCATTGTCTTACGGTTTTTGAGTTAGTAATTATGGTGAATTAAAGGTAGTTTCTATAAATTAGTTTTCTCTTTCATTTCGGGTAGTATTCTATGCTCGGCCGCTTTTGGTCTCTTCTCTCGTATCTTCCTTCCTTTCATTCAGTCACTTTTGTAGGCGTACAAAAGTAGTGCCCGCACCGCTCCTTCAGAAAGAAAGAAATCTACTTCAGAAGAGCCGCAAAACCGTCGCGGCTAATTTATAGAATCTACCTAAATGTGTGTCAGTTCTCCAGCCATTTTGCGGCGCGCCTCTCGTAGTCGGCCTTGTTCTTGCGGGCTTGGCGGAGGGTGAGGGGCGTGCAGCCGTCGATGTGGCGGGCGAGCACCTCGCTGATGACGGCGTAGCCCAGACCGTAGATGTAGTTGGCCTTGAAGTAAGCGGGGTTGGCGGCGCCGTTGGGCGTGGCCAGGGGCGTGTAGATGTCGATGTAGGAAAGGGAGGCGTCGGCGGCCGCTGTCTCGCGCAGCCACTTATTGAAGGCAGGGATGCGGTCGTTGGGCCACATTGTGGGCATAAGGCTCACAAGGGCAATCTTGCTCGTGGGTGCCTCGCGGCGCACCTTCTCTATGAGTGCCTTATACTGTGCCTCGATGTCCTCCAGAGGGGTCTTGCCGTTGAGGTCGGCCGTTCCGGTGTAGAGGAGTACCTGTTTGGGGTCTTCGCGCATCACGATGTCGCGGTTGGCGAAGGCGGCGTCCACGAAACGGCTCGTGCAGGCGATGTCGCCGCCGTAGCCCCAGTGCGAGCCGCGGTTGAGGACGTGGGGATTGTGGAGGAGTTCGTTCCATTCGCCGTTCTTCACCATCTCGTCGCCGAAGAAGAGCACGTCGTCGTGGCCGACGGGCTGCATGCTGAAATAGGTGGCGCGCATGCCGTGGCTGTAGCCCAGGCCGCCGGTGTCCTGACGCTGCTCGGTGTTGGCGGGATATACGCACTTGATGCCGCCGAGGTAGGGCTCCAGGGCCTCGCACCAGATGCGGTAGCCGAGGGCCTCCATGTGGAGGTTGTCCAGCGAGTAGGGTGCGCCCTGAAGGATACCGCCGAGGCGGCTGTAGAGGTCGATATAGGTGGTGCGGGGCGTGTGCTCGGCGATTTTGCGGAGCAGTTCGTTGGTGGCCTGCGTGGTGGCGGGGGTGCGGTTCTGCTGGTCGCGGGCGGGGAGGATGCTTTGGATGTAGATTTCCGTCTTGCGGCTCTCGGCGCGGATGATGTCCACGGTGCGCTGCACATTCCCGGCCACCATCTCGGGCGTGTAGCCCGTGCCGAGGTCGTTAGTACCTATCTTGATGAAGACTTTCGCCGGTTTGAAGCGTGCCCACGTCTCTGCGGTTTGCAGCATCTCGTGGCTGTAGCCGCCGCTGTTGCCTCTGTTGACGATGCGCGGGTCATTGCCGAAGGCCTCCGTCCAGTTGTGCATGTCCGTGATGCTGTTGCCTGCGAACACGATGGCGTCCTTGGGCAGCGTCATTACTTTCCACGAGTCGTAGCGGTGGTCGCGAAACGGCTCGTCGGCACGGGCGGGAAGGGCGGCCATGAGTGCGGCCGCCGTCAGGAGGGAGAGAAGGAAGTGCTTGGGCATTGTTTGTTGCGTGTTGGGTATAAATTAGTTTGAGAAGGATTAGCGGATGAGTTTCTCGCCGTTCTGGAAGAAGATGCCGCGGAGCCTCCCTCGCTCCCCCTTAAAGGGGGAAGTCTTGAGCGCCCTGCCTTGCAGGTCGAAGTAGCCCCCCTCATTCCCCCCAAGGGGGGAGGCGCCGCCCTTATCGGAACTCTCCCCCTTGGGGAAGGTGGAGGGGGCCTCAATCCCCTCTATGCCTTCGCCCTGGAAGACTACGCCGGTGAGGAACTCGGCAAACGACACGGTGGAGGAGGTGATGCGCCCCATGCTCACCATGATGCCGGCGCTCGCCGTGTAGGAGTCCGTCTCGCGGTCGTAGTAGAGGATGAGGTCGCTGGTGGACAGCGTGGCGCCGTCGAAGTCTGCGCCATAGACGAAGAAGTGGGTGGCCGGCGTCGTGTCGTCCTCATAGGTGTCGAGGTATTGCTCGGCGGGGAAGATGAGGTAGTCGCCCTGCGTGTAGCCTTTCAGGCAATGGCCGGAGTCCTGCGCCATCATGCAGAAGTCCGTGAGGTAGGCATCGGTGCCATCGATGGCGATGCCGGCGTCGTAGGTAATTTCGCCCTGCGTCCATTCCATCGCCGACAGCGTGTAGGGTTTCACCTTCAGCCCGTCGGGCAGGACAGTGGGCGTGCCACCCTCTTCGGAAGGCGAGGAGGACGAAATGGTGATGTTCGTGTAGCGGTCGTTGGGGTAGAGCGAACCGTAATAGTCGGCCACCTCCGTAAGGTCCGTGCCGGGGTCGGAGGTGTAGGTGTCGGTGTCGTAGTCGTAGTGCATTTTGAAGTCGCAGTACGCCCCGTCCGGCGAGATGCCGTAGGCATAAATCGGATAGGAGTAGTCCGTCTCCATGTAATCGTCGTAGCCCTCGTTGAGGAAGAGGAACTGCCGCTGCGGGAATGTTATCGTGCCCTCGGCGTTCATCGTTCCCTTAATCCAGTATTCGGGATAAGAGAGGCACAGGCCCTGAATATAAACATCCTGTCCGCTGAGCACCATCTCCACGGAGGTGTCCGTCGTGTAGTTGTAGAAAGTGCTCGTCACGTTGGCATACATCGTGCGCGTGGGTCGGTCGGAGGGTGGCGTGATGGGTTCCTCGGCCATGACGGAGAGAGGAAGGACTGTCAGAAGAAGAAGGAATAAGCGCTTCATGCGAATAATAAAATTTTACGCGCCAAAATTACATATAAAGTTTCAATGCCGCAAGGCTCTCTATGTTAAAAATGCGATTTTTTTTTCCGCTCCCCGCCATTTTGCTCCCCGCCACCCCCGAAACGGGCCCTCTTGCGCGCGTTATTTATATATAATGTGTAGCGTGCCCGACCGCCTTCTGTCGTTCCTTTTCGGGAAGTGCCCGTCGTTTGACTCCAGTCGCACGATAACCGAAAGGGGAGAAAGAACGGGGAAGTCCGGAGAAGAAACAACTGCGCCCCCTCGTCATCGGAACGAAGGGGCGCATGGTGAAGGGGAAGAGAGCTTGTGATTAGTCGTATAGCATTTGTGGTTGATAATTTTGCATTTGTGATTGGCAGTTTATCGAGAGAATGCCGTAGGCATGATATAAGGTAGCCAGCCATAAGGACGACCGAAGGAAGGACGCCATGGCTGGTAAACGGAGGGCGACGGACGCCTGCCGTTAGGTAGGCGATAGCCCACGGCAATGCCCTCTCTCATCGCCTACCTAACGGCAGGCACCTTCGTGTTGGGCTGAAGGCCCTTAATTGTCTAGCCTAGGGCTTTCAGCCCTTGCTAAAAAAGAATCGCTGTAGGGAACGGCCCTACGCGTTCCACTATTTCTTATGCTCCAGCGGCTTGACGAAGGTGTCGTCCAGCGAGAACTCGTAGAAATCCTTCTGGGCGTCGAGGCCCTCGTGGGTGAGGAGGTGGAGCTTGCGCTCGGCAATGTTATAGACGCTGGTGTGGGTGGTGTACCACAGGGTGGTGGTGTCCGTGTGCCAGTTGGCCTTGTCGGCAAACTTCTTCTGCACGCCTTCCATCATAGTCTTGAAGCCCGCAATGTCCCAGGCGTCGGGGTTGCCATAGAACTTAGCGGCGGGGCGTTCGGGACCTGCCGATTCGGTAAACCAGAAGTCTTTGGCGCCAATCTCCTTCGTGTAGGCCTGAGTGTACCACACTTTTTTCATCAACTCCTGAATGCCGTCGAAACTCTCCTCGGCAGCGGCGTAACCGGCGTGCAGCACGTCCCAGCGCTCGTAGCCGGCGCCGGAGGTCTGGATGAGGCCGGCCTCGTCCTTCACCTTGTTCGTGAAGTTGGTCATTATGGTGGCGTAGGAGGGTTCCGTCACCTTGTCGGTCTCGGTAAGGCAGAGTTTATTGTCGAGGAATTCTACTACAACGCTTGTTGAGTCGTCGCTGATGAGCCAGTGGAAAGCCTGCGTCTCGCCTTCGTGGGGGAAGTTGTAGGGTTCGTACCAGTTGATGCTGTCAAGGAGCGTCTTGGCCTCGGCCACGGAGCCGGCGCGGTCGAGAACGATGCGCACGAGGTAAGCCACGCAGTAGGTCTCCCGGGCTTTGGGACGGGTGAAAGCGGCGCCGTGGCCCCATTTGCCGGTCTCCCAGTGGGTAGAGTCGCATGACGTCTCGCCGGTGGGCATCACGTTCACGCCGATGTAGAGGCCCTGGTCGTTCACGCCGTCAACGGTGAAGAGGGGAAGGACGTTATAGACGTCGTTCCAAGCTCCCGAGGCGGCCACTTCGTTGCTGAATTGCGGCATGCAGCCCACCACGCCGAGGGAAGCGTGGCGCCCTTCGGCGGCGTTGACCTTGATGACGGCCGAAGCGTCGTGGTTGATGTACCAGTCGAGGTTGCGGCCCACGAACGGGCCTTTGCGCACTTCGGAACAGGCAGCTTGGGGCATGAAGGCCTGCAAGGCTTCGATGCCGGCGGCGAAGTCGTAGTCGTCGTACTCTATGGCGTAGAGGTAATCACAAATCTGTGTGTTGCAGCCGTTATCCTTGAGGGTGGGGGTGAGGCTGCTTTTTTCGCCGGCGCAGGAAGCAAGAAGCAGGGCGGCGAGGGAGAATAGGGAAATCTTTTTCATAGGGTATTATTCGTGGGAAGTGTTAAAGAATTTCTTGTTGTCTTTGATGAGGATGCCATGGAGCCCCCCTCGTTCCCCCTTAAAGGGAGAGGTCTTGACGGTGCGGCCGGTCAGGTCGTAGGGGGTTGACAGTTTATAGTTATTAGTTGACAGTTGGGAGGGGGTGATGCCTTCGGGCACCTCCACCACGCGGAGGGAGCACTGGGCTTGGGCGGCGTTGTCGAGGGTGCGGACGGAGAGCGTGACGGTGCCGGGGGCGTGGAGGTTGACAATGCCGCCATAGACGGAAGCTACGGCCTCGTCGGAGGACGACCATACGAGGCGGCGGTCCGTTACGGTGGCGGGCAGCAGGCGGGCGCTGATGGCCACGGTGTCCTGCTCGCTCAAGGCCACGGTGCGCTCCGTGAAGGGCAGCACTATGCTCGTGCAGGGCGTGGGCTCAATCTGTTTGCTGCGGCGGTAGAGATAAGGCAGGGGGAGCGACTTGCTGGTGTAGTTCCAGAAGCGCGGATAAGAGCCGGAGGGGGCGTTGTAGCGCAGGGTGCCGTATTTCGTGTTGGTGCTGGCGATGGTGGCGCCGTCGTAGCCGAGGGAAATGTCCCAGGTGCTGACGCCCTCGTCCCATGCCAGATGCTGCGCACCGGCGGCACAGAGCCGGCGGCCGTACTGGTCGGTGAGTGTCCAGTGGCTGTCGGCCGTCTTGTTGGCCGTGAAGAAGAGCACGAAGGGCTCACGCACGTTGGCGGTGGAGGCAATGCCGATGGCGTCGAGGTAGTGGCTCGTGTCCATGCCGTCAATGTCGCCGGCGGCATCGCCGGAACGATAAAGCATCACTACGTCACCGTCAGCGAGTTTGTCCTTTGCTTCGATTTTCTCGTATATCCAGCCGAGGGCGGACTCCGTCGGTGCGGCGGGAGTGTAGTCAACGGTGATGGCATCGACATATACGGAGCCCTCCTGCGTGCCGGCTTTCAGGGTGATGGCCACGTCGGTGTCGGCAGGCACGGGAATTTTGTTTGTCATCTCCTTCGTGATATCGACAAAGATGTGGAGGTCCTTGCTGAGCCACTGGCCGAACCACGCCTCGTCGTTGAAGGGTAGGGGATTCATCGTGAAGAGGCTCTCGTCGCCGGCGTTGACGCGCAGGGCCAGCGTGCCGCTCGTCTTGTTGGAGCAGAGGGAGAGGGTGACGCTGTTGATGACGCAGCCGTCCCAGCCCGTGAGCCAGAGAGTGGCGGAGCAGTTGCGGGGAATCTGGTTGTAGCGGTTGCCGACGGTGGCACCGTAGGGACTGTCGAAGACGGCGGTGCTGCCCGTGGGCTGAACGCCGCAGGGCGATAGTTTGAAGTCGGCGGCGATGGCGTCGTACTCCACGATGCGGTAGGTCACGGTGTCGGCGTGTGCCGAACAAATGCCCATGAGGGCGAGAAAAATGATATTGAGTGTTTTCTTCATACTTGTATATGCTTTCTTCATACTTGAATACGGGCCGGGGATAAGATTACTCGACGATGATGACCTCTTCCTCGTCTTCACTTTCCTCCTCTTCCTCCACTACGGGGAGGTCTTCCTCCGTGGTGGTTTCTTCCTCGATGATGGGGAGGTCTTCTTCCTCTTCCTCGCCATCTTCTTCCTCCACTACGGGGAGGTCTTCCTCCGTGGTGGTTTCTTCCTCGATGACGGGGAGGTCTTCTTCCTCTTCCTTGCCGCCTTCTTCCTCTACAGGCACGTCGTCCTCTTCGGTCTTGACGGGTTGTTCCTCAGTCTTGACAGGCTCTTCCTCGGTCTTGGCGGGTTCTTCCTCAGTCTTGGCGGGCTCTTCCTGCTTCACGGGTTCGGCCTTCTCTGGCGCAGCGGGCTCGGTCGGGGTGACGGGTGCCTGAGGCTCCTTGGCCACGGGCTCGTCCTTGGAGGGAACAGCCTCCTCTTCAACGGGGAGCGCCTCCTCCTCGACGGGGGTGTCTTCCATCTCAACGGGAATGTCCTCCATCTCGACGGGCATGGCGTCATCCTGCACGGCGGCATCGTCGTCGCCATCCTCGGCGGCCGAAGTCTTGGGAACCACCTCGTCCTCGTAGATGGTCTTCACCTTGGGCTCGTTGAGGAGCGTCTTGATGTTGTCGGGCAGCGGCAGGGGCGAGTAGTGCTTCTCGTAGAACTCCTGATACTCGTCATAACTGGCCACAATGCCCAGCAAGGGCAGGTTGGCGTCGGATATGATGAAGGCGCGGGCCTTCTTTATCATCTCCTGGTTTTCGGCCTCGTCGTAGAGTTTGCGGGCATAGGCCAGGGCCTCATCGTAGGAGTTGAAACCGCCGACGCGGAACTGCGTGAGCCGTTTGTCCTTCTCAAACGTGAGTTCGAAACCGCGCACCATGAAACGCGTGAAGTTGAAGTGGGCCACCTCGTAGAGCAGGCGGTCGTCGTTGATGCTGTCGTTGGGATAGGCCAGTACGAAAGAGAACGGCACGTTGCGCTCGGCGGTGAGTTCCTTTCCCTTGAGGGAGTCGGCACCCTCAACGCCTTCTGCCGCGCGGCGGTCCCATAGCGAACCGAGGTCGTAGCGGCCGTCGCCGATGGTGCGCCCGCTCTCCAGACCGTTGACTATCATGCCCGCCATCTCGGCCACGTCGGCCTTGGGGAAGTCCTTCACGAGGCCGCGCAGTTCGGAGATGATGCTGTCGGTGGACAGCGTGCCGAGACCGTTGAGGGCGTGCACGAAGATGAACTTCGGACGGTTCAGCCCCGTGGGGAAACGGCGCGTGGAGGTGGCGTAGTTGTCATTGACCACCGAGGAGCGGCGGTCGCGGTAGGCTTGGTATGTCTCGGTGTAGAGCGAGTCCTCCATCTGTAGGCCATAGCGGGCGAGGAGTTCGAAGTCGGGGTCGGTAATCATCTTCGTCATCGCGCCGTCGGGGAACTTCTCCGCCAGCATCGCCCTGTACCTGTCGGCTTCATCGGGCTTATTCCATCGGGAGTATAGGAGGAACATGTGGTAGAGGGCGTCCTCCATCTGTGAGGCGTCGGGGTATTCCGTCACGAGGCGGCCCAGCGTCTCCTCGGCCAGCGGGAAGTCGTCGAGCTTGTCCTTCTCGATGACGCCGGCGTTGTAGAGGCCGTCTTTGATGATATCGTGCGATGCCGCCATCTGTTCCTCGGTGAACGGTATCTGCGCCAGATAGTACTCGCGGTTGTGCGGGTCGGCGGCAAGGGAGTCGGCCTCGGAGGCAAAGCCCGTGGCGAGCGAATCGGTGGCGAGTGAATCGGCGGCAAGGCTGTCGGCGGCGAGACTGTCGGCCATTTCCTCCGTCTCTTCCTCGGACGTGGCAATCACGGTGTGGTTGGCGCGGCGCCAGTCGTCCTCGTTCTTGCGGTTGCCCCACACTTTGCGGAAGTCCTGCTTGCCCTGGTTCACGAGCGTGGGGTTATAGAAGTACCACGAGCGGTCACCGCTGTCGGCGCCGGGCAGCCGCTTGTTTTCTGTCGTCTCTTGTCTGCCATATTCCTGCCCGTTGGCAGCGGCGCGGGCCTGAGCCGCGGAGTCGCGGCGGAGTTTCTTCTCCTCGGCCTCCTTCTTCTTGAGGGCCTCTATGACGCGGTCGATGGCGGCGTTGCGCTCGGCCTCCGGCATGCGGGCGAGGGTCTGCAGAGAATCCTGGAGATATACGGCGGAGGTGTAGGGCACGAGTTCGTCGAGCACCTTGGAGCGCTTCATCACCTCCTGATAGCGCTTGTGGTCCTTGCCCAGCATGGATATGCACTCGCTGAAGCACGGCTGCGCCTTGTCGAATTTGCGCTGGTCCCAATATACCTCGCCCAGCTTGAGCAGCAGCACGCCCTTCTCTATGCCCGAGCGCGTAGCTTTCTCGCGGCCCTTCTCGTAGGCGGAGATGGCCGAGGCCGTGTCGGCCTGTGCGAGATATATGTTGCCCATGGCGTAATACACCTGGTCGAGGTATTCCTTGTTGCTGGCGTTGTGCGTCATGCGCTTGAGGCGGCTTATCATCCCCTTCGCCTTCGAGCGGTCCTGGCCCAGCATCTCGGTCTGCATGATGCGGGCGTTGAATTTCTGAAGATAGACGGGGCTCGTCTTTGCGCACTTCCCGAGAGACTTGTAGGCCTCGTCGTCGTGGCCGATGGCGTGTTCTATCTGCGCCTTGAGGAAATAGAGGCGGCCCTTCTGGGCTTTGCTGCGCGTGTGCTTGATGGTGCTCTCCAGATAGGGCATAGCCTCGTCGAAACGCTCCTGACGGATGAGGAGGTCGGCCATCGTGGCGTCGCGCTCCGAAACGAGGCGCGGCGGCAGGGAGTCGCGCTTCTGGCGGTTCATGACATCCTCGGCGTCATAATACCACTTGATTTGCGCGTAACAGCGCGCCAGCCACGTGCGTGCCTCGGCAGCCACCTCGGGTTCGGCTGCATACAGGCGGATAATATATGAGAACGTGGCCGCAGCCTCTTCAAACTCACCTTTCTGGAACTGCGCCTCGCCCATCATCAGCCACGCCTTCTTGAGTTGCGGATTGAATTCCTTGCGCTGGCGGTAGAGTTTCTGCGCTGGCGTCAGCGTCTTGTTCCCGGACATGTCGGGCTTCTTCTTGATGGAGTGGAGCGTCACGGCCTTCTGCATCTTTTCGATGCACGTCTCGAAATTGCCCTTGCCGAGGGCAGCGTTCTTCTCGTTGCCCACCATGAAGAGGGGCAGGACCTCCGTGTAGTTGTCCTGAGCCCCCTTCTCCTTAGCCTGCATGCCCTCCTTGTAGGCCTGCTTGCCGTTGTAGAAGACGTTGTACTTTGTATTGAATTTCTGCCAGAAGCGAGAGCCGGCCGTGTTGACCTTCGAGCTGCATGCCGCCAGCAAGAGAGTCAGGGCAAAGAGCCCAGCCATGCTTGCGATCCGGCCCGCCGCGGCGGGCATAAACAAGCGGCGCGCGCGGGCCAGACAGGCCTTCGTGCGTGCGGGCAGGCGGCGTATGTATGTATGTATATAGGCGCGTTCCATCGTAAAATAAACGCGCGCAATGGCCGTTTATTGTCCGGCAGGGGCTTTTTTTGTCAAAATAATGAAGGTGGCGTGACGAAAAGTGTAGTTTTGCCTGCCGTTTTCCTACAAACGCTTCCGAACGAATCTCCTTATATCGTCACAAAAAATCGGCGAACGTACCCCGCCCCGCTCTCACCCTCCAAAATTCATGAAAAATTTATTCCTAATTCATGCCTAACCGCAGGTATTTATTCCTAATTTTTTCCTA
>JAKSLT010000004.1 GCA_024401055.1 Bacteroidaceae bacterium
CAAAATTTTGTCAAAATATTTTACAGTTTCGGGAAAGGGATATCGCCTGCGGCGGGGCATGAATTAGGAATAAATTTGGAAGAGATGCCTGCGGCGGGGCATGAATTAGGAAAAAATTTGGAAGAGATGCCTGCGGCGCTACATAAATTAGGAAAAAATCAGGAATAAATACCTGCGGTCAGGCATGAATTAGGAATTATTAGTGTCCGCTAAAAAGTTTAGCCTGTACCCCGAAGGGGTGACACACCCCAGCCAGGGGCAGCGCCCCTGGTCGCAAGTGCGACCACCGTGCACGCCGCAACGCGGCATAACAGCAAGAGCCTGCGGATGTTATGCCCCGCTGGGGCGGCCATAAGTACGGCAACCGTGCACCAGGGGCGCTCTCGCTTTGGCGAGCGGCAAGCCGATGAGCCCCTGTCTGAGTTGTTTAACCCCTTCGGGGAATCGCCGAAGCCGGACAGCAATATTTTAGATACTCCCGTTCGGAAAAGCTCAAATAAATTTGGCTTTTCGCTCACTTATTCGTATCTTTGCACCCGCAGACGAGAAAAATCGTTTGTCAAGAAGGCGTTCTACGCTGCATCTACTAAGTCGAAATCTGGAAAATTTCTCTTTAAGTAGAAAGATGCTGCAATACAGAATGTCCACGTGTATGTATATCGGTATGCATACATGGCTCTGCGCCGTGTAGCTGCTACATACAACGGCGTGGGGCGTTTGTTGCTACTTATTTCTACTTGGTTTTCCAGAGCCCGACTTAGATGAGTAAGGACAAGTCCCTACGCTTTTCTTGTAACCTTTCACCAATAAGAAGACCGAGCCGGGGGATTGCGAGGCAAAAGCAATTTATGAAAAAACTTTTATCCCTTTTCGCACTGATGCTCTTGTGCATCGGCCAAGCGTTAGCCTACGATTTTGAGGTGGACGGCATTTATTACAACAAGGTGGGAAACGATGTTGAGGTGACTTATAACGAATCCTATGGCGAATTCTATTCCGGCTCTGTCGTTATTCCCTCCACTGTAACCTATGGAGGAAAAACCTATAACGTGACAAGCATAGGACATGACGCCTTCTTGAATTGCTGCGACCTGACCTCCGTCACCATTCCCAACAGCGTGACGAGCATTGGAGATTACGCCTTCTATTATTGCACTGGTCTGACCTCCGTCACCATCGGCAATGGTTTGAAGTCCATTGGAAGCGATGCCTTCAATGAATGCTACAGCCTGAATAGCATCTACATTACAGACCTTGCAAGTTGGTGCGGCATCACAGGATTGGGTAGTTTAATGACTGCATTGCCTGATTGGATGTTTGAAGACAGAAAACTCTACTTAAACGAGAAAGAATTACAGGGTGATTTTGCTATTCCAGAGGGAGTAACGAGCATAGAAGCCAAAGCCTTCTTTGGTTGCAGCGGCCTGACCTCCGTCACTATCCCTAACAGCGTGGAAAGAATAGGAAGCGAAGCCTTGGCTGCTTGCAGCGGCATAAAAAAAGTGTTTGCGCAGAGCATGGTTCCACCCTCTATGGATGCTTCCGCTTTTGAAGAAGATGTGTATAACACGGCCACACTTTATGTGCCTAACACAAACGAAGCTTGGATAAGATATTGCGGCCATAATGGTTGGAATAACTTCTACAATATCCAAAAGTTCGACATGAGTAAACTTGACGAACTCACTCCCGATACCGATTTGCCGCATGTGGAGAGCGTGACGCTGACGGACGGTACGCCTTACACACGCGATGAGAAGTGTATGGTGGGGACGCTGTCGTACACGCGCAATTTCAGTAACACGAACTGGCAGGCGCTCTACGTGCCTTTCCAGATGAGCTACGAGGACTGGCAGGCGGACTTCGACGTGGCCGCCATCAATATGTTCCATCAGTATGACGACGACGAGGACGGTGTCTTCGACCGCACGCTGCTGGAGGTGCGCTACGTGAAGAGCGGCACTCTCAAGGCCAACCACCCCTACCTCATCCGCGCCAAATCTACGGGGAGCAAGACTATCACCCTGCACAACGCCGCCCTCTACCGCGCCGCAGAGAACGAGTTGACATGCTCCTCCACGGAAATCAACTACACCTTCACGGGTACCTATGCCGGCGTGAGCGGCACGGACATGTTCACCAACGACTACTACTCCATGGGCGGCGGCACGCTGCACCGCGCGGCCAGCAGCGACAACAACCTCGTGCCCTTCCGCTGGTACCTGAAGATGGAGAGCCGCGACGGCCAGATTATCACGCCGCCGGCAAGCGTCCGCGTAAAGGTGTTCGGGGATGATGACGAGGTGGAGAGCATCGGCACGGCTGACGTGCAAGCCGCCCCCGCCCTCATCCATTCCATTGACGGCCGCACGGCCCGCACGGGGCAAAAGGGCGTGTTTATCATGAACGGCAAGAAAATACTGCGCTGATGAGACGCTATGTTTCCCCAACGACCGACCTCGTGAGTATGAGGGCGGGGGCCGCGCTGCTCACCACCTCCTACATTCCCGTGGGCGGCAGCGGCGGTTTCGACAATCCTGACGACACGCCCGGCATCCCCGTGGACGATGGTCGCGGCGGCTTCGATACGCGCCGCGAATGGTGGTCGCAGGACTGGACGGACGACTGAACGCCTTAATGTTAAAGAAGCAGGACACACGCACGAATGCATGTGTCCTGCTTCTTTTAAGTACTGTCTGTCTTTTATTTTTATCAAGAATTGCAGTAATCGGCTTTGCCGCTTGCCAGAGCAAGAATTAAAGAATTATTTCGTTAGCCTTCTTGCCTGGAATTCTTTTGAATTAGCTGCTTGATGCAGCAGAATTGTAGTCCGCATGGTTCCAGCAGAGCGGCGCTCTGCAATTCCTGGAAATTCCAAATCCGACTGCACGGAAATAATTCTTTAATTCTTGATAAGAGAAAAGTCAACGGGGACTAATAGTATAATATTGCGAAATAAAAAATGAAGATAGAGGACACGCCCTACCCCGCCCGCCCCCCTTCGGGGGGTGGGGGTCTTTATTTCTGCGGGGACTGGTAGTGATAGACGTCCATGATTTTGGTGTCGGCCACGCCGACGATGTCGAAGTCGAGCATGTAGCTCTTCATCTGTTCGCGCATGCGCTCGAGGGCGTTGGGGATGTCGCTGCCCTGCACGAGGATGGCGGCGGCGGTGCGGCGTTCCTTGCCGCTCTCTTCGTCAACGGTGATGATGCTGATGCGCACCTTGAAGAACTTGTCGGCGCTCTCGTCATCGGTCTCGAAGATTTCCATATACTGCACGCGCTTCATGTCCCACACGTTGAACTCGCCGGAAGCGAAGGGACTGACTTCTTCCATGAGACGACGCTCGGCTTCGGTGAAGTTGAGGGCTTCTACAATGTAGCGCTCGGTGACGCGCTTGAGGGCACCGTTCTCTGCGGCACGCTCATACTTGACGTTGGATTCGATGTATTCTTTCATAAGAGAAACTAACTACAGCCCCTTCCCGTCAGGGCTTCCTGCGGAACCCTGCCACCCCTCCCCCATTTGGGAGGGGAAAATACCTCTATAGGTCGTGTCTTGGGGTTGTGAGGTTGTAAGGTTTTGGGTTTTGTGGTTATGAGGTTTTGGTTTTTTCTATTTGGGAACCTTTAGGGCATTATTCCTTCCCCTATGGGGGGAAGGTGGCGCGGTGCGGAGCTGCCGCGTCAGATAGGGGCTGTGTGGAGCTTGATTGTATTGTCTTCGACGGTTATATGTATGCGCCTCTCCTCGTTGGGGGAGGTTGAGGGGGCTTGGGGGCTCTCCCCCCTCGGGGGAGCGGGGAGGGGGTCTTCCATAAGGGCTGCGCAGAGGGGTGTCTCAATCTGTTCCTGAATGGTGCGCTTGAGGGAGCGGGCGCCGTAGCGGGGCTCGTAGCCGGTCTGGGCGATGTGGTCGTAAACGGCATCGTCCACGAGAACCTGGGTGCCGCTCTCGCGGAGACGGGAGAGGAGGGCGTCCATTTCGATGCGCACGATGCGGGCAGCGGCAGGACGGTCGAGAGCGTGGAACATAATGATGTCGTCAAGGCGGTTGAGGAACTCGGGGGCGAACTGGCGCTCGAGAGCCTTGCGCGTGGTGGTGGCGATGAAGGCGTCGTCCACCTCGGAGGGGGCGCTGAAACCTACGCCGGTACCGAAGTCCTTTATCTGGCGCGAACCACTGTTGCTGGTCATAATGATGACGGTGTGGCGGAAATCTACGGTGACGCCGTTGCCGTCAGTGAGGCGACCTTCGTCCATTACCTGGAGGAGCATATTGAAGACGTCGGGGTGGGCCTTCTCTATCTCGTCGAGGAGGATGATGGAGTACGGGCGGCGGCGCACCTTCTCGGTGAGCTGTCCGCCTTCGTCGTAGCCGACGTAGCCCGGAGGGGCGCCTACGAGGCGGGCACCGGTGTGCTTCTCACCGAACTCGCTCATATCGATGCGGATGAGGGCGTCGGGGCTGCCGAACATCTCCACGGCGAGGCTCTTGGCGAGATGGGTCTTGCCGACGCCGGTGGGGCCGACGAACATAAAGACGCCGATGGGACGGCCGGGATCCTTGAGGCCGAGGCGTGAGCGCTGGATGGCGCGGGTGAGCTGGGCGATGGCCTTGTCCTGGGCGATGACTTTCTCGCCAAGGCGCTGGGAGAGGCTGCGAAGCATCTGCCGCTCGTCCTGCTGCATGCGCTGCACGGGGACGTGGCTCATCATGCTGACCACGCGGGCTATGTCGTCGGCCGTGACGGTCTGCTTGCCGGCACTCTCGTTCTCCTTGCGCCAGACGGCGGAGGCAGCCTCGGTCTCGCTCTCTACGGCGAGGAGCTGCTCGCGCAGGCCCACGGCGGTCTTGTAATCCTCGAGGCGCACGGCTTCCTTTATTTTCTCACGCAGGTCGGCTGCCTTGGTGATGAGTTCCTGCATGTGGGGCGGGAGCTCCACGCAGGCGATGTGGGTCTGTGCACCGGCTTCGTCGAGGGCGTCGATGGCCTTGTCGGGGAAGAAGCGGGTGGTGATGTAGCGGTCGGTGAGGGAGACGCAGGCCTGGAGGGCGTCGGGGGAATAGATGACGCCGTGGTGCTGCTCGTAGCGCTCGCGTATGTTTTCCAATATGGAGAGGGTCTCTTCTGTGGTGGTGGGCTCTACGCGCACCTGCTGGAAACGGCGGTCAAGGGCTCCGTCCTTCTCAATGGTCTTGCGGTATTCGGCGGTGGTGGTGGTGCCGATGCAGCGTATCTCGCCGCGGGCAAGGGCAGGCTTGAGGATGTTGGCGGCATCAAGCGAGCCGGGGGCGCTGCCGGCACCCACGATGGTGTGTATCTCGTCGATGGCGAGGATGATGTCGGGGTGCTTGCGAAGCTCGGTGATGAGGCGGCGGAGTCGCTCCTCAAACTGTCCGCGATACTGCGTGCCGGCCACGACCTGCGCCATATCGAGGGCTATAACGCGGTGGCCTTCGAGAGAGGTACCGGCACGGTGCTCGGCGATAAGGGCGGCGAGGCCTTCAATGATGGCGCTCTTGCCGGTGCCGGGCTCACCCACGAGGATGGGGTTGTTCTTCTTGCGGCGCTGCAGAATCTGGATGACACGCTGGAGTTCCTGCGTGCGGCCCACGAGGGGGTCCATCGCTCCGGCGAGGGCTGCGGCGGTAAGGTCGCGACCGTACTTGTCGAGGAAGGGTGTTTCGGATTCTTCATCGCTCTTTTCAAACTCGCTGCTGCCCACAAAGACGCGCTCGCCGTCATCGGAAGAATCGGGCGTTTCGGCGCCAAAGGCAGCCTGCGGTGTGGACTCGCCCTTAATAAGGGAGGCCACCTTATTGTAACTGACATTGCAAGACGTGAGGAGCGACTTGGCGCGACTGCCTACGGGGTCGCGGAGCATGGCCAGAAGGAGATGGCTGCCGTCGGTGGTCGTGCTGTGCTGCTGGCGGGCAGCAAGTTCGGCCAAACGGAGGATGCGCTCGCAGTCGGTGTCGAAAGCGGGCTCTTCGGCGGTATCGGCCGTTGTGGAAACGATGTCGGCGGTGGTGGAGATATTGAAGACTTGCGAGGCTTTCTGCTGGAGCGCTTCGGGAGTAAGGTTGAGGCGATAGAGCAACTGCTGGCCGCTGTTGTCCTCCTCCTGTGCAAGGCCGAGGAGAAGGTGCTCGGTGTGTACCTCTCGCTGGCCGCAGCGACGGGCTTCCGCTTTGCCACGTTCAAGTATTCGGGTGAGTTCTGGAGATCTGTTCATAATAAATGGAGTCTAAATGAGTACTTCTGCAAACAGTGGTTGCAAAAGCCATGCCATAATGGGGCATTATGCTTGGAATGCCTTCATTTCGGCCTTGATTTCTTGCTCTACTGCGGAGCAGACAGGCACGAGCGGCAGACGTAGCACATTGGGGCAGAGACCCATAGCGTGGAGTATGGCTTTAATGCCTGAGGGGTTTCCGTCTGCCATCGTGAGACGCACGATGGCCTGCAGGCGTTGCTCTGCCGCGGCGTCCCTGTCATCCACCACGCAACGGAAATGCTCCGGCAGCGCGTTGGCAATGACGCTGATTACACCTGCTGCACCTTCCTGCATCAGCGGCAGGGCGATGCTGTCGTCGCCGCAGATTACGCCAAAGTCGGCAGGGGCCTCGCGCAGTAGCTGAGAGATTTGGTCGCGCAGGCCACTGGCCTCCTTGATACCCACGATGTTGGGACAGGCGGCGATGAGGCGGAGCACGGTGGCAGGAGTGATGTTCACGCCCGTGCGCCCGGGTATATTATATAATATGAGGGGCAGAGGGGAGACTGCGCTCACGGCCTTGAAATGTTGGAAGAGTCCTTCCTGTGAGGGTTTGTTGTAGTATGGTGCCACGATGAGGAGGCCTTGAAAACCTGAAAGGTCGGCGGAGGAAATCCACTGGCAAACCTGATGGGTGCAGTTGCCTCCCGCACCGAGAAGAAGGGGCACGCGGCCGGCATTGACATGGGCAACGGTCTGCATTATGCGGCGTTTCTCTTCGTCGGTGAGCGTGGGAGTTTCAGCGGTGGTGCCGAGGACACAGAGGAAATCCACGCCACCGGTAATCTGGCGTTCCGTGAGGGCGGCAAGGCATTCGTAGTCCACGTTGCCGTCAGGGGTGAACGGCGTGATGAGCGCCGTGCCTAAACCATGAAAAGGATTGTTCATAGCTTTCTTTTTGAGGGCTGGCATCAGAGCGCCAGCCAAGGGGTCTTATTGTTCTATGCGTTGGAGGAACTCCTCCTCCGTCACGAGAGGCACGCCGAGGGACTGCGCCTTTTCGAGTTTGGCGGGGCCCATAGCTTCACCGGCGAGGATGAAGGAGGTGTTCTTGCTGATGCTGCTGACATTCTTGCCGCCGTGGGCCTCGATGAGGGCCTTGTATTCCTCGCGGGAGTGCTGGGCGAAAGTGCCGCTGATGACTATGGAAAGGCCGGCGAGGCTGGAGGAAAGCTGTTCCTTCTCTTCCATCTGCATCTGCAGGCCTGCGTCACAGAGGCGGGCAATGAGCTGTTGATTCTTTTCGGCGTGGAGGAAGTGCACCACGCTCTGGGCGATGACCTGCCCTACCCCTTCGACCTCGGTGAGTTGTTCTTCGGTGGCGGCCATCAGAGCGTCAATGCTGCGGAAGTGGCGGGCAATGGTCTTGGCCACCACCTTGCCGACGAAGCGTATGCCGAGGGCGTACAAGACACGTTCGAACGGCACTTGCTTGCTGGCATCAATGGCGTCGAGCACCTTCTTGCCGCTGACGTTCTTGCTGCCGCCGAAGGTGCGCTGGAGGTATTCCTGCTCGGGCGTGGTGCCGAAGAAGCCGGTGCTCTCGGCGAAACGCTCACGAAGCGTATAGAGGTCGGTGACGTCAAGGACGATACCGTTGGCATAGTAGTCGGCGATGGTCTCGGGACCGAGGGAGTCGATGTTCATCGCGTCACGGGAGATGAAGTGCTCTATGCGGCCCTTGATTTGCGGGGGACAGGTGGCGTCGTTGGTGCAGTAGTTGGCAGCCTCGCCTTCGTAGCGTGTGAGGGGGGCTCCGCACTCTGGACAATGGTCGATGAAGCGCACGGGGACGGCATCGGGCTGACGGCGGGAGAGTTCCACACCGACGACCTGCGGGATGATTTCGCCGGCTTTCTCCACATAGACGTAATCGCCTTCGTGGAGGTCAAGTTGGCGGATATAGTCCTCGTTGTGCAGCGTGGCACGGCGCACGGTGGTGCCGGCCAGATGCACGGGTTCCATATTCGCCACAGGGGTGACGGCACCGGTTCGGCCCACCTGGAAGGTCACTTCGTTGAGGCGCGTCAGACCTCTCTCGGCGGGGAATTTGTAGGCGATGGCCCATCGCGGGGTCTTGGCGGTATAGCCAAGAGCCTGCTGCTGGGCAAGATTATCCACTTTCAGCACGATGCCGTCGGTGGCAAAGGGCAGGGACTTGCGGCCCTCGTACCATTCGTCGATGAAAGCGTATATTTCCTCCAAGGAATGGACGAGACGCATCTTGTCACTCACCTTGAAGCCCCACTGGCGGGCTTGCTTCAAGGCGGCGGAATGGCTCTTGATGTCCAGCGGGCTGGGTATGTAATATAGGAAGGCGTCAAGGCCGCGGCGGGCCACCACGCGGGAGTCCTTCGTCTTGAGCGTACCGCTGGCGGCGTTGCGGGGATTGGCGAAAAGAGTCTTGCCGGCGGCTTCGAGTTCGGCGTTCATACGCTCAAAAGAGGCGTATGGCAGGAGCACCTCGCCGCGGATTTCCAGTTCTTCGGGATAGCCGCTGCCCTCTGGCAGTTGAAGGGGGATGCTGCGAATGGTGCGCACATTGGCCGTCACGTCGTCGCCTTTTTGGCCGTCGCCGCGCGTCAAAGCTCGCACCAACCGGCCCTGCTCATAGATGAGGGAGACGGAGAGGCCGTCAAACTTGAGTTCGCAGCAAATGTCAAAGTTACCCTTCCCCAGTTCGCTCTCTACGCGATTGTAAAACTCCTGGACATCGGCGCGGTTGTAGGTGTTGCCGAGCGAGAGCATCGGGTAGCGGTGCGCCACCTGCTGAAAGTCGTTGCTGATGTCGGAACCCACGCGCTGCGTCGGCGAGTTGGGGTCGGCCATTTCGGGATGCTCACGCTCCAAAGCCTCGAGTTCCTTCATAAGGAAGTCGAAGTCGCGGTCGCTGATGGTAGGCTGGTTCAGCACGTAGTAGTTGTAGTTGTGCTGATGCAGCTCTGCGCGGAGCTGGAGTATGCGGTCAGTGTTGGACATACACGTTAGTATATATGGCGCCCCGGGAGCGGACGGCTGTTGTATTCCGATGCCATCGTCTCGCCGTAGGCTCCTGCCGAACAGAAGCATAGGATGTCGCCCCGGCGAGTCTCCGGCATCTCGTAGTCGGTGAGGAATACGTCGGAGGACTCACAAATGGGTCCCACAACGTCGTAGCGGTGCAAGGAGCGATGCATATTTGTCGTACCGATGACTCTTTCCTGTTCAGCCGTCAGGTTCTTGCACTTATGATAACTGCCGTACATAGCCGGACGCACAAGGTCAGTCATGCCGGCATCACATATCACGAATTGCTTCTGGCTGGACTGCTTCACAAAGAGTACCTTGGTGAGCAATACGCCGCATTGTGCCACGACGGAGCGTCCCAGTTCGCAATGCATCGTCTGTCCCTCATAGAGGTGCAGATGCTCGCGGAAGGTTTGGAAATAGCCTTTGAAATCTGCCACGGGGTTCTCCTCGGGATTCTCGTAATCTACACCCAGGCCACCACCCACGTCAATCATACTCGGCCGTTCTTCCTCGGAAAGCGACGCCTGTATCTCGTTGATGCGACGGGCAAGATTCGCAAAGACCTGCATCTCTGTAATCTGACTGCCAATGTGGAAGTGAAACCCTTTGAACTCCACGTTCTCCAGACGATGCGCCAAAGCGATGGCGTCGTGCAGCATAGCTAGGTCAATGCCAAACTTATTGGCAGAGAGTCCTGTGGTTATCTTATGGTGTGTGTGGGCATCCACATCTGGGTTTATGCGAAGGGCTACGGGGGCTGTCTTGCCCATCCGCTTTGCTATGGCGGCTATGACCTCCAGCTCGGGAATGCTCTCCACATTGAAGCATCCGATGCCAGCCTCCAGGGCGAGTTCTATCTCCCAGTCGGCCTTCCCCACTCCGGCAAAGAATATCCTTTCCGGAGCAAAGCCGGCATCCAAGGCTTGGCGTATCTCGCCGCCGCTCACGCAGTCGGCACCCAATCCGTGCTTCTGAATAACGTCCAGCAACTGGGGATTGTTGTTGGCCTTCAGAGCGTAATGCACATACTGGTTCTCGTCACGGCGCTTACCTATCTCCCACAACGTGCGGTCGAGTAACTCGCTATCATACAAATAGCAAGGTGTGGCGTGCTCTTTCAAACATTTAGGACTTGGAAGCATAACGATAATACACTAATTGAGGTTCAGAAGGCCTTGGGGCAAGTCAAGTGTGAGGGTGCGACGACGGAGGTCGTAATCCACGAGGAAGTCGTCGTGATAAGGTATGAGCACTTCCCCGCCGTCGGTGGTTTCAAGGGTGAGGAGGACGTTGGCGCTGCTATCATCAACATCGATGATGCGCCCTACCCCTTCCACCGTGAAGCCCGTGAGGGCACGGATGCTGGAAAGTTCGGCGTCTTCATCGGTATCTGCCACTGCACTGAACGGGAAGAACACTTTTGCGCCGACAAAGCGGCGAGCCTTCTGCTCGGAGTCCACATCCTCGAAGGTGAAGAGGGCACTATCATTTCCTTTATAGCGCCACTCGGTATAGAAAAACGGCACAAGAATGCCATCAAGTTCCAGCACGAGATAGGTGGCGTCGTCCTGATCAAACGGCGTGTCGGTGAAACTGAGTTCCAGTTCACCGCGAGTGCCGTGTGTACGGGTTATACGGCCGATAAGGAATACTTCTTCTTCGCGTATCATCGTAAGAGTGGACTTGATAAAAGATGTGGATTGTGTTCTACGGGATTATTCTCTTCTTATTTTGGCACCGAGGGCGTTAAGGCGCTCTTCTATGCACTCGTAGCCGCGGTCAATCTGCTCTACGTTTTCTATGCGGCTGGTGCCTTCTGCACTCATCGCCGCCATAAGCAGGGCAATGCCGGCGCGGATATCGGGGGATGTCATGCGGCGGCCACGGAGGTTCAAACTGCGGTCGTGACCTACCACTACGGCACGGTGGGGGTCGCAAAGGATAATCTGGGCACCCATATCAATGAGTTTATCAACGAAGAAGAGGCGGCTCTCAAACATCTTCTGATGCACGAGCACGGAGCCCTTGGCTTGAGTAGCCACGACAAGCAGGATGCTCAACAGGTCGGGAGTGAGACCGGGCCAGGGGGCATCGCTGATGGTCATAAACGACCCGTCGATAAAGCTCTCCACGGCGTAGTGCTGCGGACCGGGCACGAAGATGTCGTCGCCTCGTTCCTCTATCTTCACGCCGAGGCGTCGGAAGGCTTCGGGAATTATGCCCAGATGGCGGAGGCCTACGTTCTTGATGGTGAGGCCGTGACCACAGAGAGCGCCGATGCCGATGAAGGAGCCCACCTCGATCATATCGGGAAGGATTACGTGCTCGGCTCCGTGTAGGCTCTCAACGCCTTCGATTGTGAGTAGATTGCTGCCGATGCCGCTGATGCGGGCTCCCATCTGGCAAAGCATCTTGCACAGCTGCTGGATATAAGGCTCGCAAGCGGCGTTGTAGATAGTGGTGGTGCATTCTGCGAGAACTGCGGCCATAATAATGTTGGCCGTACCCGTGACGGAGGCTTCGTCGAGGAGCATATACGTTCCTTTCAGACGCTTGTCCGAGGCTATCTCGTAGATGTCGTTCTCTTCATCAAAGCGGAACTGTGCCCCGAGGGCCTGCATACCCATAAAGTGGGTGTCCATACGGCGGCGGCCTATCTTGTCCCCGCCGGGCTTGGCAATGGTGGCACGGCCAAAACGGGCGAGCAGCGGACCGATGAGCAACACGCTACCCCGCAAGGAGGCACAGCGGTTGAGATACTCTTCGGAGTGGAGATACTGAAGGTCTATCTTGTCGGCCTGGAAGGTGTAGTCGCCCTTCCCTAAACAGCGCACCTTCACACCTATATCCTCCATCAACTTGATGAGGTTGTTGACGTCGAGAATGTTTGGGATGTTCTGTATGCGAACAGGCTCGGCGGTCAGGAGTGTAGCGCCCAGCACTTGCAGGGCTTCGTTCTTGGCGCCTTGCGGAGTGATGGTGCCGCTTATGGGATGGCCGCCTTCAATGATAAAACTTGCCATAAGTTATTGTGTGATTATCGCGGATGACCACTGACGCGTCTCGGCGTCGGTATGGAACAGATCATCCAGCGTGGGATTTGCGATGAATGTGATATGCTGCATAGCCTTACTGATGAGCTCGGCTATCTGACCGTATGTAATTTCCTCCTTGCGGAAGGCCAGGTTGGCCACTTCGTTGGCGGCGTTGACGATGCAGGGCATATTGCCGCCGCGGGCCAGGGCGTCGTAGGCCAGACCGAGGCACGGGAAGCGCTCCAGGTCGGGACGCTCGAAGGTAAGGCTCCCCAAGTGGAACAGGTCAAGCCTGTCGCCTTCCAGCGGCAGACGCTCGGGATAGGTCAGGGCGTACTGGATGGGCAGGCGCATATCGGGCACGCCGAGCTGGGCCTTCACGGCGCCGTCCTGAAATTCCACGGCGCTGTGCACTATGCTCTCGGGATGCACGTACACCTCTATCTGTTCGGGCCGTACGCCGAAGAGCCAGCGAGCCTCGATGACCTCAAAGCCTTTGTTCATCATCGTGGCACTATCGATGGTTATCTTGGCTCCCATCTGCCAGTTGGGGTGCTGCAAGGCCTGCGAACAGGTTACGCTGCGGAGTTGCTCGGGCGTGAACTTGCGGAAAGGACCGCCGCTGGCCGTGAGGAGTATCTTGGCGATATCATTGCTGTCCTCCCCCACAAGACTCTGGAAGATGGCGGAGTGCTCGCTATCCACGGGGAGTATGGCGGCGCGGTTTTGCAGGGCAAGGTCTGTCATCAACTGCCCGGCCACGACGAGGGTCTCTTTGTTGGCCAGGGCGATGGTCTTGTGCGCCTTGATTGCAGCAACCGTGGGGCGCAGTCCGGCAAAGCCTACCATAGCGGTCACCACGGTATCGACTGCGTCCATCTGCACCACTTCGCAGAGGGCCTGCGCTCCGGCAAACACCTTTACGGGCAAGTCTGCAAGGGCTTCTTGCAACTTTTCGTAGTGAGCCTCGTTGGCGATGACCACCACTTCCGGCCTGTACTCCCTTGCCTGCTCTATGAGTTTGTCCACGGAGTTGTTGGCCGTCAGGGCATACGCCTCAAAGCGGTCGGGATGCTGGCGGATGACATCAAGCGTCTGCGTGCCGATGCTCCCCGTGGAGCCGAGTATTGCTAATCTTTTCATAACGGCCTACAGCAGGAACCTGTCTATATCGTTGAATATGGCGTAGGCCATCAGGGCTATCAACAGCCACATGCCTATGGTGTTGAGCACTTCCACCACCTTGTCGGGGAAGCGTCGGCGCGTGATGACTTCAAGGAGCGTCAGGAAGATATAGCCGCCGTCCAGCGCGGGGATGGGCAGGAAGTTCATAAAGGCCAACATCAGGGAGATGAAGGCAGTGAGTTCCCAGAAGCGGCCCCAGTCCCATACAGCGGGGAAGAGGCTGCCGATGGTGCCGAAAGAGCCCACGCTCTTGGCGCCGTCCTTCGTGAAGAGGTATTTCAGGTCGCTCACATAGCCGCACAGCACATTCCATCCGTGGCTGATACCTGCGGGGAATGACTCGAAGAAGCCGTAGTGCTCCGTCACGGTCTTGTAGTCGGCCAGCGTGGAGTGGAAGAGTATGTTCAGTTTGGCGTCCTCGCCCACTTCTGCCGTCAGCGTGTCGAAGGCTTCGCCGCGGGCTACTACGAGCGTTGTCTTGCGGGCTTTCTTCAGGTTTTCGGACTTCACCACATCGCCTACCACGCTCAATTCATACATCACGGCATTACCGCTCGCCGTCTCCTTGCCATTCACGTTGACGATGCGGTCGCCTTTCTTCATACCGGCCTTCTCAGCAGGACCACCGGCGATGACGCTGTCCACCACGTTGCCCTGTCGCAAGTCCATAAAGCGCGGCGAGGTCTGTATCATATCCAGCATATTCAGGTCGCCGGGCAGTGCTATGTTCACCTCCTTGCCGTCGCGCAGTACGGTGCATTGATGAGCCGTGGAAATGGCGCGGTAGATGTCGCCGCTGTGGCTCTTGAACTCCTGACCGTCGGCAGCCAGCACGATGTCGCCGTCGCGGAAGCCCAATGCCTGTGCCTCTTTGTTAAAGACATAGCCTTCGGTCATATTCCTTTGGGGCACATAGGTCTCGCCCCAAACGAAGAACACCATAGCGTAGATAAACAATGCCAGCAGGAAGTTTACCAATACGCCGCCCACCATCACCAGCAGACGCTGCCAGGCGGGTTTGGCGCGGAACTCCCACGGCTGCACTTCCTTGCCGAGTTTGTCGGCGCTCGTGCTTTCGTCCACCATACCCTCGATGCTCACATAGCCGCCCAGAGGCAGCCATCCGATGCAGTAGTCGGTGCCTTTATAGCTAAAGAGTTTCAGCGGCTTTATCCACGGGTCGAAGAACAGGCAGAACTTGCTCACGCGGATGCCAAACAGTTTGGCGAAGAAGAAATGACCACCCTCATGCAAGAGGATGAGGATGCAGAAACACAACAAGAGTTGTGCGGTTTTTATTAAGAAGACCATAATAATTTACAGCCTCTCCCCGTCAGGGCTGCCTCCGGCACCCTGCCACCCCTCACCTGTTGCTTTTGGCGACGGCCAAAATGCCGAGGGGGATATTACTTGAAAAAGTATTATTTAGGAGAGTGTGAAGATTTATTTCAATTTTTGTTATTTGTTTGTATTATCTGTGAGATGTTTTCCCGTATATCATCAAGGACATCATCCAAATGGTAGAGAACATCTTCATTGGTATAGCGCAGCACTTTGTAGCCCAGGTGAACGAGGTCGCCAGTGCGAATAGCGTCTTCCGAAGATTGTCTTGCAGAGTTGTGATAGTCACCGTCTATTTCTATAACAAGGTGCAAAGGAAGGCAGGTGAAATCTGCAATATAGTCACCAATGGGGTGTTGCCGTCGGAAGTTCACGCCAAGTTTCTTCGCTCTCAATTCATACCAGATACAATCCTCTGCCACTGTCATATTATGCCTCAATCCTCTGGCATATCCTTTCAGCAACTCATATCTATCTGGACGGCTACTCCTATAAAACCGGCTAAGTTCCCTATCCGCTTCACCAGCCATATCCTATTATCTATCAGTTAAGCGTAATCTAATCAGTGTCCCAATCAGCGCCCCGCATTCTCCCCCTCCCTAACAGGGGAGGGGTGGCGGAGTGACGAAGTCAGCTCCGACGGGGAGAGGCTGTTACTCTAAAATTCGTCACCTTACTCTTAAACGCACCCGTTTCTTTCAGCGGGAACACCAGCGTGCGTTGGAAGTACATCACGCTCTTGTTGTCTTCGGGGAACACCTCGGGCACCCACATCTGCTTGTTGTTCTGCAAGTATGGGTTGCGGCCCTTGTCCGTAGCGGTGAGGAGTTTCTGGCGGTTGAGGCGCTCGCGCACCTTCCCGTTCACGAGGAGCACCGTCTCATTGTTATTGCACACTATGGTGATGTCCTCATTCACATTCTTATTCACGCGGTAGTTGAACGCGCAGAAGTAGCCCTCGCGCTCGAAGCCCAGACGGCCCGTCTCGGGGTCGGAGAGGTAGAAGGTTGTCTCGTCGGTCTTTGTCAGCACCGTGCCTTTTGCTTCATCAGCGCCTTCAAGGTGGAAGCTCACCTCGTATCCGTAGCCGATTTCCTCGGGGCCGCGCAGCGTGGTGTTGGCGGGCAGTTCGTCCAGACAGAGCAGTTCCTGGTTCTCGTGGGGCAGCAGCCACAGGCCGTCGGCATTCTTGCCGCGCGCCAGCTGGTTCACGCCGGGGGCCTCGCTCAACATCAGGCGGTTCATATTGAACTCTTCATACGGCACCTTCGTCTCGGCACCTCTCCAGCACTTCACGGCCAGCGTCTGCAGGGCCGGCATCACGCGGTCGTGGACGTCGCGCACGGTGATGCCGTTGCCGGCGTGGTCGTTCCACACGGCAAACATACCGCCCAGGAGGCTCTCGTCCTGCTCTTCAAACTTCTCGCCGCCAATCTGTGCCGGCGTCCAGCCGTTGTAGAGCATCTGCGTGTTGAGGTAGTCATAGTAGTAGCCGGCGGCGGGCACGATATACACGTAGCCGTCGGGGATGCTCACCAGTTTGTAGCCCTGCTCCTTCATATCGCGGGGCTGCGCATAGCCGTTGTACCAGCAGTTCATCACCACGCCGTCGTTCGTCACGGGCGTCTCACCCTTGGCGTGCGTCAGCGAGCCCCAGCAGGCAGGCGTCTTGCCGTAACTCTTCACGAGGCGCAGGTAGCGGTCGGTGAAGTAGCGGAACTTCTCCACCACTTCCTTCTTGGCATTGCTGTATTCGTCCGTACCGATATTCACGGTCTTACCCACGAACACGGGGTCCTTGCCGCCCAGATATTCTGCGAAGAGGCTGTCGAGGAAGGGGTACAGGTCTTCGTTGAACAGGTCGAGGTGGTCCATACCGAACTCCTTACTGCCCAGGCTCGGGCGGTAATGGCTGAAGGCCAGGCAGTGCGCCGGTATGTCAATCTCCGGCACCACTTCAACGCCCATCTTCGCGGCCTCTTTCTGGAACGCCTTGAACTCCTCCTTGCCGTAACTGCCGTCTTTGGCGGTCAGGCCGGGGAAGTTGGTGCTTTCCAGTCGGAAGGCGGCGGGAGTCTTGTCCCAGTCGCCGCCGAAGTACTGTTTGAAGCCGTTGTCGTTCAGATGTATCTGCAGCGTGTTCATCTTGTAGTAGGCCATACACTTTGCCAGGTCCTTCAGGTAGCTCATCGGGAAGAACTTCCTGCCGCAGTCTATCATAAAGCCGCGCAGGGCATACTGCGGCTCATCGTGACACACGCCGCAGGGCAAGTCCCGATCAGCATTCTGCTCAGCAATCTGCAAGATTGTGCGCGTGCCCCAGTACAGGCCCGTCGCCGTTGGGGCCGTCAGCGTCGTGCCTTTCTCGCTTATCGTAAGGTCGTATGCTTCCGCAGCAAGTTCAGCATGCTGCCCCTTGTCTGTTGTCCGTTGTCTGTTGTCTGTTGTCTTCTTCAGACAAAGTTCCACGTCGCCGGCCTGCAGTTTCCCGCTCGTCACGACGGGCAGCGTCTCGCCGAACATTTCCTTCCAGTCGGCAGCCATCTGGCGGGCCACTTCTGCCGTGCCCTTGCGGGCCACGATGCGCTTCACATGAGCACCACCCTCGCCGCCTGTCCACTGTTGAAGTTCGGGCACCACGAAAGGTTTACTGTTCACAGACTCGGCAGAAGCCGAAACGAGCAATCCTGCTGCGACGAACAGGACACTCATGAGAAAAAGTCTTTTCATGTGTGTGTATTAAGGTAGGTTCAATAAATTAGTTTTCTTTATTGCGCGACAAAGTTACATTATTTTTGCGAGCTGACCAATTAAATGCCGAAAGAAATACCTCTATCCGCACAAAAGAGCCCGCGCGATGCTCATTTTGACGCCTTGGCTTGCGTAATATGCCATGAGATTTCCGTTTATCTCCTTGCGTAGCATGCCGTGCAGCACAACTCCTGCATGTAAGTTTTTTTAAGATAAATTTCGCCAAATTTCCGGTCGTAAAATTTGGAGTTTTCGGATATTTTCCGTACTTTTGTCATCGCTTCCCTCTACCCTTCCTTTCTTCCCTTTTTCTTCTTTTCACAATATATTAAAGTCCGTGCCCGCCACGGCCACCCGTCCCCCCCCCATCAACGACAAAATACGATAAACAGCGCCATGAAACAGACCCACGCAGCATTTCACATCCACTACTTCTTGAGCAAGCACCGGGTGTAGCAGATTGTTCGCTACGCCGTCAAGTCTTGCGATAACACTGCGCTCATTTCTCGTTGTTTATCTTTGTATTAGATTATTTCACCTCCATTTTTGCTGCAACTAGTCCGCATCCCCTGCGGATTAGTTCCCTTTTAATTCGCACTAGTCCTCTTTTAATTTGAACTAGTTCCCTTTTAATTCCAACTAGTCCGCTTTTAATTCCAACTAGTCCTCATTTAATTCGCGCTAGTCCGCTTTTAGTGCAAACTTGTTGCCTTTTAGCGCCATCTATTCCCTTTTCGGTAGAAATTAGTCCCCTTTCTCTTGCAACTGCTCCCCCTTTTTTGTCAACTACTTCCCTTTTAACCGGCCCTAAAGCCGACAAAACAGAAATTAAATGGGAACTAAGGAAAATTAAAAGGGAACTGGTGCGAATTAAAGGAGGACTAGCGCAAATTAAATGGGAAAAAGTGAAAATAAAATGAGAGAAATTTCATATTAAAAGGAAACATTCTCTCATTCGGAATAAAAAAAACTGTCTTATCGCGCGATGATGACATTGGGGACGGTGCGCTCGCCTTGATGGTCGAAGTGGCGATTGTCGGTGGGGTGATTGACGACGCCGGTAGCCGCGTTCCACAGCGTGGAAGAGCCGCCGCCGTCGAGGTTGATGGCTTCCACGAGACCGAGATAGCGCGCAAGGGCTGCCATCTCGGGAATGGTGGCTCCCGCGGACTGATCGGGGGCGCGGCCATCGACCACTACCATGTATATCCACCCCTCGCGGTCGTAGCCCAACATCGTGCGCGGATGGCGGGTCGCATCGAAGGAACTTGTTCGGGAGGCCGTGAGGTCGCGGCCTTCTTCTATGAGGACGGGGCCGGACACAATGGCGTCCTTCCAGCCCTCGGTGGCGCGTTCATAGTCGGCTGGCTGCACGGAGACGATGTCGATGCGACGGCCGTGGCTGCGGAACATGACGGCTCCGTCGCAACGGCAGAGCTCGCCCTCCGCAGTGTGGCCGTATGTGCGGCCGTGCGCCTTGAGAAAGGTGGCGGGCGTGAGGCGCTTCATGTCGAAATAGCTGGCATTGACGGCCAGGCGGGCCTTGTGCTGCCGGGCCAGACGGCTCGTGGGGGCTGCGCTCTCGCCCGGGGCGTGGACGACGCGCGTCCTGAACTTGCGGGCGGGATAGCGTGCCACGGAGATATACTGCGTGGCGCCGAAGAGCGTGAGACTGGCGGCCCCCACCTGTGCATGCCCCACCTTCTGCCATTGCCATGCGGCGCGGACGACGGCAAGGGAGTCGGCAGTGCTCTGCGCACGGACAACGGCGAGAGCACAAAAGGACAGGACGATGACAATGAAGGCTTTTTTCATGTTATTTCTACAGGGGCGGCTGGCGCGTGATGATTTATTTCGCCGCGTCGCTGCTCTCCGCGGGTACTCCGGTGAGGAGTTCGGCGTAGGCCTCGATGGCTTTCTCTACGGTCTGCACGGCGTCCTCGATAGGGAACGGGAGTTCGCCGCCGGCGGCGTTGAGATGGCCGCCACCGTTGAAAAAGTCCTCGGCCATGCGGTTGCAAGGGAAGTCATTGACGGAACGGAGGCTGACCCTGACGACCTCGCGCTCGGTGTCCTCGCGCAGGGAGACGCTCAACTTCATCCCCTTGATTTGCAAGGGCATATTGACGAGTCCCTCGGCGTCTCCGCGGATGTAGTGGTAGTCGGTGAGCTCCTGGCGCGTGATTGTGAAGAGCGCGGCGTGCTTGTCGGGGAAGGTGACGAGCTTATCGCCGAGCACGTGCCCGATGAAGCGCAGGCGGTCCTCGGAATAGGAATAATAGACGTTGCGATAAATCTGCCCCTTGTCGATATGCTTGCGCATAAGCATGGAGATAATCTGATAGAGTTCGGGATCGTCGGCGCTCCATGCGAGGTTGCCGGTGTCGGTCATGATGCCGCAATAGAGGCAAGTGGCGGCAGAGCGCGTCATCTGGGGCCAGCCGCCGAGCTGCATGATGAGACGGAACACCACTTCGGCACTGCTGGAAGCCTTGGGCCGGCTGACGAGCATGGCTGTGGCGAGGGCTGGGTCGGGGTTGGTGTGGTGGTCGATGACAAGGCGGGGGGCGGGGCATTTCTCCAGCGTCTGCTGCATATTCTGCACGCGCGAAGCTTCGCCGAAGTCAATGCAGCACACGAGGTCGGCCTTGGCGAAGGCTTCCTCCACCGGTCCGGGGCGGTCAATGAAATGCTGCACGCGATAGTAGCCGGGGAGCCACTTGAGGAAGTCAGGGCAATGGTTGGGCATCACGACGGTGGGCTCCTTACCGAGACGATAGAGATAGTCGGCCCAGCCGAGGCATGAGCCCATGGCGTCGCCATCGGGGGAAACGTGGCCGCAAACTACGATGTGCTGAGCATCGCGCAGAAGCGTCATCAGCTGCGTGAGCTCTTTATCGGAGAGAATGTTTTTTATCATTAGTGTGAATTAGCAAATTAGCAAATGTGAGAATTAGCAAATTAGCAAACGTGAGAATTAGCAAATTATATTGTCTGTCCGCAGGGCATTTCCGAATTTGCTAATTTCCAAATTTGCTAATTTGCTAATTTCCTACTGTGAAAGCGATTTCAGGAAACTGATTTCCTCCTGGGGATTGTCGGCCTTGAAGATGGCGTTGCCGGCTACGAGGCAGTCGGCGCCGACATCGGCGAGGAGGGGTGCCGTGGTGCGGTTTACACCGCCGTCTATCTGGATGAGGGCCTTCGCTCCCTTGCGCTGGATGAGCTCGCGCAGACGGCGGCACTTTTCGGGCGTGGCGTCGATGAACTTCTGGCCGCCGAAGCCGGGATTGACGCTCATGAGGAGCACGAGGTCCACGTCGCAGATGATGTCCTCCAGCACGCTGACGGGCGTGGCGGGATTGAGCGTGACGCCGGCCATCATGCCGGCATCGTGAATCTGGCTGATGACGCGATGGAGGTGGGTGCAGGCCTCGTAGTGGACATTCATTATTTTGGCACCGAGGGCTGCGACTTCGCCGACGAACTTCTGCGGCTCCACAATCATGAGGTGGACGTCGAGGGGCTTCCCGGCATACTGGGCGATGGCCTTCATTACGGGGAAACCGAAGGATATGTTGGGCACAAACACGCCGTCCATCACGTCGAGGTGGAACCAGTCGCACGAAGAGCGGTTGAGCATTTCGATGTCGCGCGACAGATGCGCGAAGTCGGCACTGAGAAGGGAGGGAGAGACTATCATAGTATAAGCCCCCTTCAACTCCCCCTTTGGGGGAGAGCTGCAAGTAGGGGCGTGTCTTGGTTATTAAATCGATAAGGGGTTCTCCCCCCAAGGGGGAGTTGAAGGGGCTTAGCACGAGCCCTGAGGGGCTGGACAATCGGCATCGGTCCTCTCGCTGAGCGGACGATACAATCGTGCGAAGGCGCGCAGAAAGTTTATTGTCTCCTGGCGCGGGGAGACCAGAGCGGGAGTAGAGTTTATCATAGGCTATAAGGCTTCGTTTGTCTATATAACGCGCCAACGCCCATTTTATTGTGAAAAGATGAAAAAATATAGGAAATGGTCCTTCCGCGCACGCGTATATATATAAATAAGGTGCGAAAAGCTATAGATAAGATACGAAAAACACGACATTCCCGGTACGGTCCTTCCGAGGAGAAGGTGCTCCGTGAATGCCGTGTCTTTGGTGAATAGAAATATATGTGCGAGGGGGAGAACCGGGGCGGCCCGCCGCCGAAGGGCTAATACAGATGGAACATGCGCTCCATCATCTGCCACTTCTCCTCGCTCTTCTGTCCGGGCTCACACTGCTGGAATTCAGCCATGAAGTCCTCCCATTCGCTCTGGCGGGGGCCGGCGGCCATCTGGGCCATGGCGGCATCCCAGTCGAGGTCGGCGGGGGCTTCGCATATCATGACAAGGCGCGTGCCGAGGATATAGATTTCCATCTCCAGCAGGCCGCAGTCCTTGATGCCTTGCAGTATCTCGGGCCATATCTGACCCTCGGAGTGGCGGCGGCGATACTCGGCGATGAGTTCGGGCTTATAGCGCAGATCCATGGTCTGCACCCAGCGCTTTACGGGGCCGGAATATTGTTTCTGGGGATATCCTTCCATAAGCAGTCGTTTTGAAATGAAAGAGTTATGCTGCAGGAATTACACGAACCACTTTACATAGTTCATATCCTGACGGTGGGGCATCTCCGCGTGCTTGGGGTACATGCGATAGGCCACCTTGAAGGCGCCGGCCAAATCGATGACAGCGTTAAGCTCGAAGGTGTAGAGGTTGTTCTCGTGGCCGGTCATCTGCATGGGATAGGTCTTGTAGATAACGTCCTCGTTGGTCTGGGGATCCGCGGTGAGCACCACGCAGTCGATGCCAACGGCGTCGTCGAGGCCTTGCTCGTCGATGACGTACTTCACATAGAACTCCTTGTCGCTGACGAGGGTGCCTTCGTTGAGGTTTTCGCTGCGCTCGCTGCCCACCACGTTGATGGCGTCCCAGCGCTCAGCCACGAGTTCCTTCCAGGCTGCAATTTCGCGGGCCTTCTGGCAGTTGTTGGCGGCAATTCTGTGGAAGCGCTCGGCCTGGGGATTGTAGAAACGCTCGTAGTAGTCGTCGAGCTGGCGCTTCATGGTATAGTGAGGGGCAATCTGGGCGATGCTGTTCTTGACGGTCTGCACCCACTTCTCGCTGTAGCCCTTCTCGTTGCGGTCGTAGTAGCAGGGGATGATTTCCTGCTCGAGGAGCTTATAGACCGTGGAAGCGTCAAGGCGATCCTGATGATCCTGGTTCTGATAGGTGCGGCGGTCGGTGAGGGCCCATCCGGCACCCTCGCGATAGCCTTCATACCACCAGCCATCAAGCACGGAGAGGTTCACTACGCCGTTCATCAGGGCCTTCTCGCCGCTGGTGCCGGAGGCCTCCAGGGGACGGGTGGGCATGTTCATCCAGATGTCAACGCCGGTTACGAGGCGGCGGGCCAGCTCCATGTCATAGTTGTCGAGGAAGATAATCTTGCCGATGAACTCGGGGCGCTGGCTTATCTCATATATCATCTTGATGAGGCCTTGTCCGGCGCCGTCGGCGGGGTGTGCCTTGCCGGCAAAGAGGAACTGCACGGGGCGTTCGGGGTCGTTGACGATCTTGGCCAGACGGTCGAGGTCGGAGAAGAGCAGGTGTGCGCGCTTATAGGTGGCGAAGCGGCGGGCAAAGCCAATAATGAGGGCGTTGGGGTTTATATTGTCGAGCAGGCTGACGACGCGGCCGGGGTCGCCCTGATTCTTGAGCCAGTTCTCGCGGAAACGGGCACGGATGTACTTCACGAGCTTTTCCTTGAGGGCGCAGCGCGTTTCCCACACCACTTCATCGGGCACGTTGTATATATTCTCCCAGATGCTCTGGTTGCTCTGGTCGGACATCCAGTCCTTGCCGAAATACTTATTATATACAGCCTTCCATTCGCGAGCGCTCCAAGTGGGGAAATGAACACCGTTGGTAACGTAGCCTACGTGACTTTCGTCGGGGTTGACGTCATAGAGTTTGAAGTATTCGTCGTGAGAGAGAATGCTGTGGTCGCGGCGGATTTCGCGGGGCATATAGCCGGGCCAGATACCCTGGAACATGAGCTCGCTCACCTTGCCGTGGAGCCAGCTTACGCCGTTCACTTCCTGGCAGGTCTTGCAGAGGAACGTGCTCATGCAGAATTTCTCGCCCTTGTCCTCAGGATTGGTGCGGCCGAGGCCCATGAAGTCGTCCCAGGTGATACCGAGTTTAGCGGGATACTGGTCCATGTACTTGGCGAAGAGGCCTTCCTCAAAGTAATCGTGGCCGGCGGGCACGGGAGTGTGGACGGTGTAGAGCGAAGAGGCACGCACGAGTTCGAGGGCCTCGGTGAAGTTCATGCCCTGCGCCACGTAATCTACGAGACGCTGGACGTTGCAGAGGGCGGCGTGGCCTTCGTTGCAGTGGTAGATATCCTTCTTGATGCCAAGGCGCTGCAGGGCCAGCATGCCGCCGATGCCGAGCAGGTACTCCTGCTTGAGACGGTTCTCCCACTCGCCGCCGTAGAGGGCGTGGGTGATGTTGCGGTCGTACTCGGAGTTCATGCCGTTGTCGGTGTCGAGTAGGTAGAGGCTGATGCGGCCCACGTTGGCCTTCCACAGGGAGGCATAGACGGTGTAGTTGGGGAAGGGCACGTCAATGACAATCTGCTTGCCGTTCTCGTCGAGGACGCGCTCCACGGGGAGGTTGTCGAAGTTTTCGGCCTTGTATTCGGCAATCTGCTGGCCGTCCATGGAGAGGCTCTGGGTGAAGTAGCCATAGCGATAGAGGAAGCCGACGGCACACATGTCAACATTGCTGTCGGAAGCCTCTTTCAGGTAGTCGCCGGCGAGGATGCCGAGGCCGCCGGAGTAAATCTTCAGCACGTGGCTGATACCGTATTCCATGCAGAAGTAAGCCACCGAGGCGCGGTTGGCGTCGGGCTTCACGTCCATGTAGGTACGGAAATCGTTATAGACCTTGTCCATTGCCTTGATGAGCTCGGGGTTGGTCTCCATCTCCTTCAGGCGCTTGTAGCTGATTGCGGCGAGGAGCTCGATGGGGTTCTTGCCCACCTTTCTCCACAGTTCGGGATCGAGGCTCTTGAAGAGGTCGCGGGCGTCGGAATTCCATACCCACCAGAGGTTGTGGGCGATTTCGTCTAACTTCTTGAGTGAGGTGGGAATGTGACTCTTCACGGTCACGGTCTTCCACTGAGGCTGGTTTGCCTTTACAATTTGGACTTTCATATTTCGTAGTAAATGTTATTGTCTGTTTATGGTCTTTTACTTCTGCATGGCCACGGCGTAGGCCTGCTTGTAGTAGGCTATGAAGTTCTTCCATTCTGCCTTGGCGGCGATGGCGGCAGCCTTGCGACGGATGGCATCGCGCCTTGTCTTGGGCAGGCGCAGCATGTGTTCTATATCGGCGGCAATCCGTGCGGCCACCTCGTAATAGTTGCTGTCATCGCGGTGGATGACGCTCACGCCGTCTTCCAGCGTTCCGGCATGGCCGAGCTCACTGTCCACCCATTGTCCGAAGCCGCTCAGATCCGTGGTGACGGTAGGCACGCGGAAGGCGGTGGACTCCAGCGGCGTGTAGCCCCAAGGCTCATAATACGAGGGATATACGGCAAGGTCATTGGCCGAGAGCAGTTCGTAGTACGGCAGGTTGAAGATGCCGTCGCGCCCCTCCAGGTAGCAGGGCACGAGAACGACCTTCACGGCGTCGTCCTTACCGTTGCCGAGACCGAGGGAGCGAATCATCTGCAAGATTCGGTCTTCATCCGTATTATACAAGTAATGCGTGAGCTGCGGATTGGGAAGCGCGCTGTCGCCGAACTCACTCACCTGCTCTAATCTGAGGCGAAGGTCCTCGCGAGGGCCGAGCAGCCAACACGGTACCTCTATAAGGCTCACGACCTGCGTGCCGGCTTTGCCGTTGTCCTTCAGTCGGGCGTTGAGTTGGGCCATGGCCTCAATGTAAACGTCGAAGCCCTTGCAGCGGAAGTCGTTGCGGCCACTCGTGGAGACTATCAGCGTGTCGTCGTTCAGCCTTTCACCACACAGCGCCTCCACGATGTCCAGAATGCGGCGGCGTGCATTTGCGCGGACGGCGTTGAAGCGCGCGCCTTTGGGCACGAAGTCCTTCTCAAAGCCGTTTGGCAGCACCACGTCCGGTGTCTTGTCCAACAGCTGTTGGCATTCGCGCGCCGTGAATGTGCTCACGGTGGTGAAGCAGTCGGCTTGGTGGGCACTTTGTTTCTCTATGCTGTGCTTGGCTTCCATATTGAGTTCACGCGCCATCTGGTCGCCGTTGTAGCCTTTGAAGTAGGCGTACAGTTGCTTGTCGTTTCCGCAAATGCTGCGGCCGATGCTGGTGGCGTGGGTGGTAAATATGGTGTGCACTTGCGGGCAGGCTTTCTTAAGGAAGAGCATGCCGAGGCCGGTCATCCACTCATGGGCCTGGTAGATGACGCTTCCCTTTATGAGCTTCTGCTCTATGAGGGTCTGCGCCAGCTTTCCGGCGGCGTAGCTGAACATCGAGGCTTCGTCGTAGTCGCCGTAGGCGTGCAGGGAATCGACTCCGAAGAGTTCCCAGGCCTGACCGTAGATGCCGTCCCTCAACGTGAAGAAACGGCTGAAATCCACGAGTATGGCAAGCGGCTCTCCCGGTACGTTCCAACGGCCTATGCGGATGCGGTGGCCAGCCTGCTCTGCGGCAGACTTCCATTCCGGCAGCAGCGTGGCGTCTTCCGTGAAGTACTCACACGCTTTCTCTTGCCAGATGTCGGGGCCGATGAAGACGATCTTGTCGCCGTATTCGCCGCAGAGGGTTTTCGCACGTGAAGAGAGGACGGTGTATATTCCGCCCACCTTATTGCATACTTCCCAGCTCACTTCTATGATGCAGTCGGGGGCTTTGTGTGATGTTGCCATATCTTATAATAATGGATACGAGTCACGCGCGCGTTATTATATATAATGTGTGCCCGTGCTCGAGCCTCTGCAAAATTACAAATAAAAATCAAAAAACCGCAGACGTGCTTGCGCAAATCTGCGGTTAAAAGATTTTTCTCGGCGTTTCTGTTACTTTGCCTTTGCAACGATAGCCTTGAAGGCTTCGGGGTTGTTGATGGCAAGGTCAGCCAGAACCTTACGGTTAATCTCGATGCCGGCCTTGTGGAGGCCGCCCATGAGCTGGCTGTAGCTGGTGCCCTCAAGGCGGGCAGCAGCATTGATGCGCTGGATCCAGAGAGCGCGGAAATTGCGCTTCTTCGTACGACGGTCACGGAAGGCATAGGTCAGACCTTTTTCCCAAGTGTTCTTGGCAACGGTCCATACATTCTTGCGGGCACCATAGTAACCGCGAGTCAACTTCAGAATGTTCTTGCGCTTAGCGCGAGATGCTACATGATTTACTGAACGAGGCATTTCTTCTTAGTTTTTAGCGGTTAAACATTAACGGAGATTCAGGAGTTCGCGCACTTGCTTCTTGTTGGCACTGTCAACAATGGCAACGTGGTCGAGATTGCGCTTCTGTTTCTTCGTCTTCTTGGTGAGAATGTGGCTGTGATAAGCGTGGTGACGCTTAATCTTGCCTGTTCCGGTCAGCGTAAAACGCTTCTTTGCGCCGGGGTTTGTCTTTACTTTAGGCATTTTGTTAATAATTTATTGATTAATAATGTGCGGCCGAGCATACCTGAGCTACGGCGCGCGTTAGCTTTTCTTTTCTAATAATACCGTTATCTGCTAAAATTAACTTTTAACTTCTAATTTTTAACTTTTAACTTCTAAAAGTCGTCTCCTTCGCTGTACGGGCCCTTATATTCTTTCGGGGCCTTCTGCTGGGGCTGCTTCTTCTTGGGCTCTTCGGCAGTGAGGTTCTCGTCTTCGTCGTCGAAGTCATCGTCAAGCAAGGGCTCGGCGGGCTTCACTGCCTTGGGGGCCGTCTTCTTGGGCGCGATGAACATTATCATGCGCTTGCCCTCAAGCTGGGGCATCTGCTCTACGCGGCCATATTCTTCCAAATCGTTGGCAAAGCGCAGGAGCAGCACTTCTCCCTGTTCCTTGAAGAGGATGGAACGGCCGCGGAAGAATACGTAGGCCTTCACTTTGTCGCCTTCGGAGAGGAAACTCTTGGCGTGCTTCAGCTTGAAGTCGTAGTCGTGGTCGTCGGTCTGGGGGCCGAAGCGGATTTCCTTCACTTCTATCTTCACCTGCTTGGCTTTCATCTCCTTCTGCTTCTTCTTTTGCTGATAGATGAACTTGGAGTACTCTATCATGCGGCACACGGGAGGTGCGGCGTTGGGAGAGATTTCTACGAGGTCAAGACCTTTCTGTTCGGCAAGTTGCAGGGCATCGCGGGTTGCCATTACGGTGGACTCAATGCCGTCGCCGACGATGCGCACCTCGGGCACGCGAATCTGGCGGTTAATGCGGTACTGCTGCTTCAGTTTGTCGTTCTTCATTCAGTAGTGTTAGAGTGTTGTGATTTTGAAATCGGGCACAAAATTAATAATAAGCCGTTGAATGGCAAAGGAAAACGCCGTTTTTTTTCGCTTTTATGCTATAAACCAACTAAAAGTATTACTTCGGGTTACACATTTTCCATCATTTTGGCCACTTCTTCCTGCACTTTCACGCCGAACTCTGCAACCTTCATAGTGCCCAGGTCGATGCCGCCCTGCTGGCGTACGGCCACGGCGCCTTCGGCCTGTTCCTTCTCGCCCACGATGACGAGATAGGGGATATGCTTCAGCTCGTTGTCGCGTATCTTGCGGCCTATCTTCTCGTTGCGGTTATCGACAACGGTGCGCACGCCATACTGCTCCAGCTGGGCCTTCACCTCGTCGGCGTAGTCGTTGTACTTCTCGGAAATGGGCAGGATGACCACCTGGTCGGGCGTGAGCCAGAGGGGGAACTTGCCGGCGGTGTGTTCGATAAGCACGGCGCAGAAGCGTTCCATCGAGCCGAAGGGGGCGCGGTGTATCATCACGGGGCGCTGTTTGCTGTTGTCCTCGGCGATGTATTCCAGCTGGAAGCGCTCGGGCAGGTTGTAGTCCACCTGTATGGTGCCCAACTGCCAGCGGCGGCCGATGGCGTCCTTCACCATAAAGTCGAGCTTCGGACCGTAGAAGGCGGCCTCGCCCACCTCCGTGCGGGCCTTCAGACCCTTTTCGGCGCAGGCGTCAACGATGGCCTGCTCGGCGGTGGCCCATACCTCGTCGGTACCGATGTACTTCGTCTTGTTCTGCGGGTCGCGCAGGGATATCTGTACCTCCACGTTGTCGTCGGTGAAGTTGAACGTCTTAAACACGCGCTGGATAATATCGATGACCTTGATGAACTCGTCCTTCACCTGGTCGGGACGGCAGAAGATATGGGCGTCGTCCTGGGTGAAGCAGCGCACGCGCGTCAGGCCGTGCAGCTCGCCACTCTGCTCATAGCGGTAAACGGTACCGAACTCGGCGCAGCGGAAGGGCAGCTCGCGGTAGGAGCGGGGCTTGTTGGCGAAGATTTCGCAGTGGTGGGGGCAGTTCATGGGCTTCAGCAGGTATTCCTCGCCCTCCTCGGGTGTCTGGATGGGCTGGAAGGCGTCCTTGCCGTAGTGCTCCCAGTGGCCGGAAGTCACATAGAGGTTCTTGCCGCCGATATTGGGGGTAATCACTTCCTGATAGCCGTAGCGCTTCTGTATCTTGCGCAGCATGTCCTGCAGGCGCAGGCGCATGTCGGTGCCCTTCGGCAGCCAGATGGGCAGGCCTTTGCCTACGCGCTCGGAGAACATGAAGAGTTCCATCTCCTTGCCGATGCGGCGGTGGTCGCGTTTCTTGGCTTCCTCAAGCATCACGAGATATTCGTCCAGCATCTTCTTCTTCGGGAAGCTGATGCCGTAGATGCGCTGCATCTGGTCTTTGGTGGCATCGCCGCGCCAGAAGGCACCGGCCACGCTCATGAGTTTCAAGGCCTTGATGGCGCCCGTACTCATGATGTGAGGGCCTTTGCAGAGGTCGGTGAAGTTACCCTGGGTATAGGTGGTGATGCTGCCGTCCTCCAAGTCCTGTTCGATGTGTTCGCATTTGTAGCCCTGTCCTGCTGCACGGAACTCGGCCAGACAGTCAGCCTTGCTGATTTCCTTGCGCGCCACGGGTTCGTCGGCTCTTACGAACTCCATCATCTTGGCTTCAATCTGGGGGAAGTCGCCTTCCTTGATTTGCTGTCCGTCGGGCAGCATCACGTCGTAGAAGAAGCCGTTTTCCACGGCGGGGCCGAAGCCGAACTGTATGCCGGGATAGAGAGCCTGAAGGGCCTCTGCCAGCAGGTGGGCACTGGTGTGCCAGAAGGCATGCTTACCTTTCTCGTCCTCAAACTTATAGAGGGCTATGGTGGCGTCGTCCGTGATGGGACGGTTGAGCTCTGTGGTTTCGCCGTTCACGCCGCAGGCAACAACGCTGCGGGCCAAGGCGGGAGAAATACTTTCTGCAATCTGCAGGCCGGTGACGCCGTTTTCATATTCGCGCACCGTGCCGTCGGGGAAGGTGATTTTTATCATGTCGGTTGTTTTGTTTTTCGCAATTTGGCCGCAAAGGTACATTTTTATTCCCATATTTTCCGCGCTCCATCCTCAAAAAAGCACTTCGCGCGCACATATATATAAAGATGTGTGCGGTTTTGCCACCCCGACATTTACTTTTACGCCATTCTCCGCCCGTCCGCCACAGACCGCATCGCCATGCCGCACGTCGGCATCGACCGGATTTTTCGGCCAGACTTAGACGCGCGGAAATATGCCCGCAAGCCGTCGGATTTGCCTTGCTTCGAATCAAGACAATCGCCATTGAAAATTTGCTTTCAGCGTATTTGTTTTTTCTACTCATTAATAAATGATATTTAGCATAATACTCGCTTATATATGAAGCAGACATACAAGTAAATCCCGCCCTTCCGTTTTACACGGAAAATCATAAAAATCATACTCCATCATACAGATCTTTATCGCGCCGCAGGCCTGTTTTGCTGCGCAGCTATATGGATTATTATGATGTGTTATGATTTTTATGATTTTTCCCATTTGCAAGAGCCTACTTCCCATTCACGGGAGATTTTTTCCCTTTCTTTTTTATCTAGTTCCCATTTAATTTTTCCTTCTTCCCTTTTACGGAAGACACACGCAGGATTAATGCAAAACGAGGACGGTGTAATGCGAAGTTTTGCAGAAGTAAATCGCAGTAACAGAGACTTAGTTTGAAGCAAAAGGAGACTAGTGCGAATTAAAAGGGAACTAGTGCGAATTAAAAGGGGACTAGTGTGAATTAAAAGGGGACTAGTGCGAATTAAAAGGGGACTAGTGCGAATTAGAAGGGGACTAGTGCGAATTAAAAGGGAAGAAAATTCCGCGTTGCGCGGGACAGAAAAAGGTTTTAGAGACCTGCGGCCGGCGGAAATACGGCAAAAGCGGATTCATCGGGTGCCGCAAAGACCCACAAGCGGCACAAAAATCCATGAAAGAGACCTACAAGGGCACCGAGGGTATGCCCCGTTGCCCGCAAGGGCTGCACCCCACCCTCTCCGGAGATGACACGGCGCGCCTCCGTTTCTCCCGAAGCCACGAAGCACGGGAAAACGCGCCGCGGCAGGAGAACGGCGACGGCTGGCTGTAGGGCGGCGACGGCGAGCAGGAAAACGACGACGGCGGACAGGACTATTTGCAGGAGTATTGGCATGAGTGGCGGGAAGTACTGTTATGGGGTGATTTTTGCGACTGCAAAGATATAGAAAAACTCCGAAACGACAAAATCTACGGGCCTGTATTTTTACGGAAATTTACTAAATGGGAAGAAGGTTTCAAAAAACAAAAACGAAGTTTTTCTAAAAAAATTTGGAAATTTGTGGACTTTTTATTAAATTTGCGCGGAAATTTACTATATTAGGCATCAAAGTGTCGTAAGGCGTGGAAAAACAAAGCGCTTCGACGATGCGTGCCCTAAAAAGGAAAATGAGAAATGGCGCGTCGTTCGGACATTGCTTGCAATGTGCGATTGCCATTCGGGAAAGTTGAAATAAAAATTTTGTCATATATACATGAGACAATTAAAAATCAACAAAAGTATTACCAATCGCACCACCGCAGCACTGGACAAGTATCTGGTGGAGATTGGTCGTGAAGAACTCATCAACACCGACGAGGAGGTTGAACTGGCGCAGCGCATCCATCACGGCGACCAGAAAGCCTTGGAAAAACTTACCAGAGCCAACTTGCGCTTTGTGGTGAGTGTGGCCAAGCAGTACCAGAATCAGGGACTCGCCCTGAATGACCTCATCGACGAAGGCAACCTGGGCCTTATCAAGGCTGCTCAGAAGTTTGATGAAACACGTGGATTTAAGTTTATATCTTATGCCGTGTGGTGGATACGCCAGAGTATTCTGCAGGCCATCAGCGAACAGAGCCGCATCGTCAGGATGCCGCTCAATCAGGTGGGCTTCCAGAGCAAACTGACGAAGGCCATCGTGAACTTCGAGCAGGAGCACGAGCGCCGCCCCTCCATGCAGGAACTGGCCGACCTGCTGGAGACCGACGTGGAAAAGGTGCGCGACGCACTGGGTACGAACGGCAAGAAGGTGAGTGTGGACGCTCCCTTCCAGGATGACGACAGCAACGCCCTCATCGACATCATGACCGACGTGGACGCCAAGGGCACGGACGACAAAATGGAGAAAGAATCCCTGTCCACCGACCTCGACTCGGGCCTGAGCATCCTCTCCGAACGCGAGCGGGTGGTGCTGAAAATGCTCTTTGGCATAGGCCGTCCCGAAATGACGGCCGAAGAGGTGGCCAACAGCCTTAACCTGACAAGGGAGCGCGTGCGCCAGATTAAGGAGCGCGCCCTGCGCCGCCTGCGCGACGACCCTAAAATGAGTGTGCTGAAAAAGTATTTGGGATAGGAAAAAAAACAGCCTCTCCCCGTCAAAGCTTCCTTTGGAACTTTGCCACCCCTCCCCGGTTAGAAAGGGGGAAAATACTTATAAAGGGAGATAACCGTAAGACTTCAAAAACTAAAAACCTTATAAAATCAGCCCCAGCGGAAAACCTTTAAGAGGGTCGGGGCTTTACCATTATGTTCGAAAAAATCAAGGGACTCATTGACGCCCCCTTCACGCCGATGCACGAAGACGGGAGTATCAATCTCGACATCATTCCGGCCTACGCCGCTTTGCTTGCACGCAACGGCCTTAAAGGCGTGTTCATTAACGGATCAAGCGGCGAGGGCTATATGCTCACGGAAGAAGAACGCCGCCAGCTGGCAGAAGTCTGGGTGAAGGCCGCCGCCGAGGTGAAGACCACGAAGGGCGAAGCCTTCAAGGTGATAGTGCACGTGGGCAGCACCTGCGTGAAACAGTCCTTCCGCCTGGCCCAGCACGCCCAGGAGATTGGCGCGTGGGGCATAGGCGCCATGGCCACGCCGTTCCCGAAAATCGGCCGCGTGGAGGAGCTGGTGAAGTACTGCGAAGAGATAGCATGCGGCGCCCCTGCCCTGCCCTTCTACTTCTATCACATCCCCGCCTTCAACGGTGCCTTCCTCTCCATGCTCGACTTCCTCAAGGCAGCCGAGGACCGCATCCCCAACCTCGCCGGTATCAAGTACACCTTCGAGAGCCTTTATGAATACAACCGCTGCCGCCGCTACAAGGACGGCAAGTTCGACATGCTCCACGGACAGGACGAGACCATCCTGCCCTGCCTCGCCATGGGCGGTGCCCAAGGTGGCATAGGCGGCACCACGAACTACAACGGCCGCTGCCTCACAGGCATCATCGAGGCTTGGGAAGAGGGCGACCTGGAGAAAGCCCGCGAACTGCAAAACTTCTCGCAGGACGTGATTGACGTCATCTGCCACTTCCGCGGCAACATCGTGGGCGGCAAGCGCATCATGAAGCTCATCGGCCTGGACATGGGCCCCAACCGCACGCCCTTCCAGAACGTGACGCCCGAGGAAGAGACACGGCTGCACGAGGAACTGGAAGCCATCAACTTCTTTGAGAGATGTAACAAATAAATGATGAAACGACTATTCACTCTTTTCATTCTCACATCGCTCTGTGCCACATTGTGTGCGCAGGGCGATGTGTGCTTTAATAAGATAAGCACCGAGGCGCAGTCGTCGTGCAACGTGGGCTGCAGCAGCCAGGGCGTGAGCGCGGCCTTCGCCGGCGTCGTGAAGATAAGCAAGGAGCAAAACCCGGCGCTCCAGCACGACGAATACCAGATGGTGACGGCCGGCGGCAGCAACTTCCCCACCGTGCCCGCTCATGAGGGCGGCAAGAAAAAGTACTACGACGTCATCATGGCGCAGCAGAACGGCTGGTGGAAACTCGTCGGCCATCTGCCCCAGCCTCTGGCCTACGGTGCCTCGGCACAGGTACCCGAGGGCATCGTATGCCTCGGCGGACAGGACTCTACAGGAGTGGCCACGAAGAAGGTCTATCTCATCAGCAGCGTAATGATAGCCGACGCCGTCAGCACGGCCACCAAGCCTGGCCTGACGGGAAAAGGCGAGACGCTAGTGAAGGAACTGCCCGACCTGCCGGAGCCTATGGCGGAGTGTGCGGCAGCTTACGACGAGGGCTACATCTATGTGGCCGGCGGCAAGACGAGCAAGTTCTACCGCATGGCATACCCCGAGGGGAAATGGGAGGAACTCTCTCCCCTACCCGGCCCACAGCGCGTGCAGCCCTGCGCCGCCGTCCAGAAAGACGCACTGGGCCATCACGTCTTCGTGCTCATCGGCGGCTACGACCCCGAGAGCAAGACGCTGCCCACCCACACCGTATTATATAATACGCACACACGTTCATGGAGCGAGTCTTCCGCCATGCCCTTCGGCATTGCCGGAGCGCAGGCCACGCCCATCGGCGCGTGCAGCGTGATAATCGTAGGTGGCGTGAACGCCGACATTTTCACCAAGGCCCTGCAAGGCTGCTACGGCGACGACTACATGCTGCACGAGAAGGAATGGTACAAGTTCCGCAAGGACGCCCTCGTCTATAACCTCATCACCGACGCTTGGTCGGAAATCAGCGGCGGCGAGGCTCTGGCCCGTGCCGGCGGCATGCTCGTCCCCGCGCTTGAGGAAGGCAAGGCCAACACATGGACGCTCATCGGCGGTGAACTCAAGCCCGGCATACGCTCCTGCAACGTCAACGAGTTGGCGGTGAGTGCCGAGCGCTCTTTCGGCTGGCTCAACTGGACGATGCTGGTGCTCTACCTCATCGGCATGCTTGGCCTCGGCGTGTACTTCATGCGCCGCGAGAACAACGCCGAGGACTTCTTCAAGGGCGGCGGCCGCATACCATGGTGGGCCGCAGGTATCAGTATTTACGCTACAATGCTGTCCGCCATCACCTATATGACGATTCCCGCCAAGGCCTACGCTACGGACTGGACGTACTACCCCATGCAGGTGACGATACTCCTCATCGCCCTGCCCGTCATCAAGTACTACCTGCCGTTCTTCCGCAACCTGAAGGTGGCCTCGGCCTATCAGTATCTGGAGCTGCGCTTCAACGCCCTCACGCGTCTGCTGGCCTCCGGACTTTTCATAACCTTCATGGTGGCCCGCACGGCTCTCGTGCTCTTCCTTCCCTCGTTGGCGCTCTCGGCTGTGACGGGCATCAGCATGGAAGTAAGTATCGTGCTGATGGGTATCGTGACAATAATCTACTGCACGATGGGCGGCGTTGAGGCTGTCATCTGGGGCGACGTCATTCAGGGACTGCTGCTCGTGGGAGGCGCCATCTTCAGTTGCTTCTACCTCTGGGGCAACACTGACGGGGGCTTCTCCGGCGCCTGGCAGATTGCACTCGACAACGACAAGATGCGGCTCTTCGACTGGAGCTTCGACTGGCGCAGCGCCACCTTCTGGGTCATCATCCTTGGCGGTCTGGCCAACAACCTCGTGAGCTACACCTCCGACCAAACCGTCATCCAGCGCTACATGACCACCAAGGACGAGCGCTCCGCCGGACGCGGCATACTGCTCAACGGCCTGATGTCCGTGTTCATCAGTATCGCCTTCTTCATCATCGGCACCGGCCTCTACACCTTCTTCAAGACGCACCCCGCCTCCATGGACGTCACGATGGCCAAGACCGATGCCATCTTCCCCTTCTTCATGATGAGTCAGATGCCGGCTGGCATCGCCGGCCTATTGATAGCCGCCATCTTCGCCGCCACGATGAGCACCATCGCCAGCAACATCAACTCTGTGGCCACGGCCTTCAGCGTGGACTTCTACCAGCGCTGGCGCCCCAGTGTGGACAGCAAGAAGTTGCTGCGCGTGGCCCGCTGGGCCTGCGTGGGCTGCGGCATGCTGGGCGTGGGCATCGCCTTGTTGATGTGCACGTGGGACATCAGCTCCTTGCTGGACTACTTCAACACCATCCTCGGCCTCCTCACCTCCGGCCTGTGCGGTCTGTTCGTGATGGGACGCTTCTTCCCCCGCATCGGCGGCAAGGCTGCCCTAACGGGCTTCGTCGTAGGCACGGCCGCCGTCTTCATGGTGCGGGCCTGGACGGACGTGAGCTTCCTGCTCTACGGCGCCATCGGCATCTTCATCAGCGTCTTCGTGGCCTGGGCCATCTCTCTCTTCAACAAGAAGCCCGCAACTCCCTTACAGGAGGCTTTATAACAGCTCCCCGTCACCCTTTAAGGGGACTTTACTTTTTACCTTTTACTTTTTACTTTTTCAATGCTCGGTTTCGACAACGACAAATACCTTCAGATACAGTCCGAACACATCAAGGAGCGCATAGCCCGCTTCGGCGACAAGCTCTACCTCGAGTTCGGCGGCAAGCTCTTCGACGACCACCACGCCTCCCGCGTCCTGCCCGGTTTCCAGCCCGACAGCAAACTCCGAATGCTCATGCAGCTCAAGGACGTGGCAGAAGTAATCTTCGTCATCTCTGCCGCCGACATCGAGAAGAACAAGGTGCGCGCCGACCTCGGCATTACCTACGACAAGGACGTCCTTCGCCTTCGCGACGAATTCACCCGGCGCGGACTCTACGTCAGTTCCGTAGTCATCACCCACTACAACGGCCAGTCCTCCGCCGCCGCCTTCCGCAAGCGGCTGGAGCGTCTCGGCGTAAATGTCTATTACCACTACCTCATCGAGGGCTACCCCACCAACGTGGAGCTCATCGCCTCCGACGATGGCTTCGGCAAGAACGAGTTTGTGGAGACCACGCGCCCCCTCGTCGTCATCACGGCCCCCGGCCCCGGCAGCGGCAAGATGGCCGTGTGCCTCTCCCAGCTCTACAACGAGCAGAAGCGCGGCGTCAAGGCCGGCTACGCCAAGTTCGAGACCTTCCCCATCTGGAACCTCCCCCTCAAGCACCCCGTAAACGTGGCCTACGAAGCCGCCACCGCCGACCTCGCCGACGTAAACATGATAGACCCCTTCCATCTTGAGGCCTACGGCAAGATGACCGTCAACTACAACCGCGACATCGAAATCTTCCCCGTCCTCAACGCCCTCTTCGAAGGCATCTACGGCGAGAGCCCCTACAAGTCGCCCACCGACATGGGCGTGAACATGGCCGGCTTCTGCATCAGCGACGACGAAGCATGCTGCGAGGCCTCGCGCCAGGAAATCATACGCCGCTACTACAACGCCCTCGTGGCCTTCGCCGACGGGCGCGACAACAGCACCGAGGTGAACACCGTGAAGCTCCTCATGGGCCAGATGAAACTCACCACCGACTACCGCCGCTGCACCGTAGCCGCCCGTCAGGCCGCAGAAGAGGCCCTCCTCGAACTGGAAAACAACGTCGAGATGCGCGGCGAGCACTCCGTATCCGCCGCAGCCATAGAGCTGCGGGACGGCACGCTCATCTCCGGCCACTCATCCCCCCTCCTCGGCGCCAGCGCAGCCCTCCTCCTCAACGCCACGAAGCACCTCGCCGGCATCGACCACGAAGTGAAACTCATCTCCCAGGAGTTCATCGCCCCCATCCAGCACATGAAGACGACGATGCTCCACGGCAACAACCCCCGCCTCCACGCCGACGAAGTCCTCGTGGCCCTCTCCGTCCTCAGCCTGCAAGACGACAACTGCCGCCGCGCCCTTGAGGCCCTGCCCCTCCTCAACGGTTGCCAAATTCACTCCACCGAAATCCTCAACGAGATAGACTGCAAAATCTTCAAGAAACTCGGCTGCAACGTCACCTCCGACCCCGTAAGGAAATAACAACCTAAACTTTAACCATAACCTTAACATTAACCTTAACCCTCGCCCCCATTCATTCCCTCTCTACAGCACTCCCCCAAAGGGGGAGCGGGGAGGGGGCTTCCTATATGATTAACCACGACCTCACTAAAATTCGCGCCTTCTGCTTTGACGTGGACGGCGTGTTGAGCGGCAACCTCGTCATTCTCTTCGATAACGACCAGCCCCACCGCACCGCCAACATCAAGGACGGCTACGCCCTCCACCACGCCGCACGCCTGGGCTACCCCATGGCCATCATCACCGGCGGCAAGAGCCCTGCCGTGCGCCAGCGCTACGAAGGCCTCGGACTCACCGACATCTACGACTGCGCCAGCGTCAAAATCAACACCTTCCGCGAGTGGCTCCAGAAGCGCGGCCTGCGCCCCGAGGAAGTACTCTACATGGGTGACGACGTGCCCGACTACGAAGTCATGCAACTCTGCGGACTGCCCTGCTGTCCCGCCGATGCCGCACCCGAAATCAAGGAGATAAGCACATACGTCAGTCATCTTCCCGGGGGACAAGGCTGCGTGCGCGACGTCGTGGAGCAAGTCCTCCGCGCCCAAGGCAAATGGATGCACAACGCCGAAGCCTTCGGCTGGTAAATCCCCCCAAAAGGCAAAACGCCCGCGGACGAACACCCCTGCGGACACCCTCCTAAAGGAGTAAAAGCCGTCCGGCATACTTCCTTGCAGCATTTGCAGGGCAGTATGCCGGATTTATTGTACCCCCCCCCAAGAACCGCTGCGGACTAAATGGGATAAAACGCCGGAAAACGCCCGTCTTCCAGCGCGGATTCCAGTTCCGCGCGTTCTTAGTTCCCTTTTAATTTTCGCTAGTTCCCTTTTAATTTTTACCGGTTCCCTTTCAGTCCTTCGTAAATGGGAAAAAGGAAAAATTAAAAGAGGACTAGCGCGAACTTAAAGCGGGTTATTTCAAATTAAAAGCGGACTAGTGCGAACTAAAATCGGACTAGTTCAAATTAAAAGAGGACTAGTGCGAATTAAAAGAGGACTAGTTCAAATTAAAAGAGGACTAGTTGAAATTAAAAGCGGACTAGTTGCAATTAAATCAGGACTAGTTGAAATTAAAAGCGGACTAATTTCCATAAATTTGCCGCGCAAAAAAAGACAGACGCCGCCTGGGATAACCTTGGCGGCATCTGTCTAAGTCAAAAGTAAAAAATAATATCGCTTGTGAGTATCTATTCCCCGCCCTGTAGGGAGGGGTTGGGGTGGAGAGTCCGTTCCTCTCCCTTTCTTATCGGCGACCTGCGCGGCTGCCTCCGCGACTGCCGCCACCGGCGGGTGAGGATGCGCGGCTGCCGGAACTTACGGAAGGACGGCTACTGCCAACGCTGCGGCTTCCTACGCTGGGAGATGAACCGAGGGAGGAAGAAGATGGACGGCTGGTCATCGCGGGACGCGACTCGGTACGGCTTACACTGCTGACGCCTGTACGGGTAGCGCTGGGACGGCTTACGGAACCGCTGGGACGGCTGCTGCCTACGTTGGGCTGACCTGCGGGACGGTCGTTGTCTCCACGGTTGCCACCTACGTTGGGCTGACCGGCGGGACGGTCGTTACCGCCACGGTTGCCGCCTACGTTGGGCTGGCCGGCGGGACGGTCGTCGCCGCGGCGGCCACCTCCGCGATAGCCATTGTGATTATCCTTCGGGCCAGGGCTGCCGGGGCGCATGTCGCCGGGGCCAGGGCCTCCGGGACGCATGTCGCCGGGACGCGGACCGCGATAGCTGGGGGGCGGAGCGGGACGATAGAAGTGCGTGCGGCCGTAACGCTCATATACGGGGAAGTGCCATCTGTGGTTCACCCAGCGAAGCGGGCGGAAGAAGTAATCGAAGGTGTTGAAGAGGCGCCACTGGGCCGTGTAGAGCACGCGGGCCAGGCAGGCGTTGCGGTACTCCCAGAGGTAACCGGTGATGTCGGCTTCTGCCTCACACTTCAGGAAATAGTCGAGGTTGATGCGATAGACCTCGTCGTACTGTGCGTCGGTGAGGTTGAGCTCGTAGGCCATCTTGTCCGTGAGGTAGTAGGCCTGACGGGCGGCATAGTCGTAGCTGATGGCGGAGGCGCTTGCTATGGAAAGCATCAGCGCGGCGAAAAGTGCGAAAATCTTTTTCATAGCCTTGTTATTTTATTAGTGAATACTCTGCTGTTTTGGTTTTCGATTGCAAAAGTGCGAAAAATATTGCACACAGCCCAACAAAAAGAAGACAAAATCATAAAAATTATAAGAATTTAAGGAATATCAGGCAAGATACTTGCGAAAAACGCAGGATTTTTGTAACTTCGCAGCGCTGAAAAGTCATTATAAACGAACATTGCATATTTCACAATTCAAAAAATCATACCCCGCTCTTTATGTATTCCGAACAAGACAGAGCCCTTCTGCGCGAAAAGGGCATCAGCGAAGAGAAAGTGCAGCAGATGCTGCAGAGTTTCAAGACCGGCTTCCCCTATCTGCCGCTTGAAGCAGCCGCCACCACCGTCCGTGGCATACAGGCTCCCACGGCAGAGGAGCAGGAGGCCTACATCGCCGCGTGGGACAACTACGTGGCGAGCGGCAGCCACAAGGTGGTGAAGTTCGTGCCCGCCAGCGGTGCCGCCAGCCGTATGTTCAAGGACCTCTTTGCTTTCCTCGACGGCGACCACGAAGCTCCGGAAAGCCCGTTTGAGAAGAACTTCTTCGCCCGTATAGCAGAAGCGCCGTTCGCCGCCGCGCTTGATGACGCTTGCAAGAAGGCCTGCGGCCTCTCCATCGCCGAACTCATCACGGCCGGCCGCTACAAGGACGTCGTGCGGCTCCTGTTGTCTGCCGAGGGACTGCGCTATGGCATGCTGCCCAAGGGCTTGTTGCTCTTCCATAAATATCCCGACGGCGTGCGCACGCCTTTCGAGGAACACCTCGTGGAAGGGGCACTCTATGCTCAGGCCGGCGGCAAGGTAAATATCCATTTCACCGTCAGCCCCGAGCATCGCCCGCTGTTTGAGGCGCTCTGCAAGGAAGTGGTGCCGCAGTATGAGAAGCGGTTCGGCGTGACCTACTCCATCAGCTTCTCGGAGCAGAAACCCAGCACCGACACCATTGCCGCCAATGGCGACGACACGCCTTTCCGTAATGCCGACGGCACGTTGCTCTTCCGCCCGGGTGGCCACGGTGCGCTGATTGAGAACCTCAATGAAATAGACGGCGACGTCATCTTCGTGAAGAACATCGACAACGTCGTGCCCGACGCCCTCAAGGCCGACACCGTGCGCTGGAAGAAAGTCATCGCCGGCGTGCTGGTGAGCGTGCAGGAACAGATTTTTTCCTATCTCGACGAGCTCGCCGACGGCGACGTGGACAACGGGCGTATGCAGGAGATGCTTGCCTTCGTAGAGGACACACTCTGCTGCCACAACGATGCCGCCCGCGCCATGGAAGGGCTGGAACTGCTGGACTATCTCTACTGCAAGCTCAACCGTCCCCTGCGCGTCTGCGGTATGGTGCGCAACGTCGGCGAACCCGGCGGCGGCCCCTTCCTCGCCTGCAATCCTGACGGCAGCGTAAGCCTGCAGATACTGGAAAGCAGCCAGATTGATATGAACAACGCCCGCAGCAAGACTATGTTCAGCGAGGGCACACACTTCAATCCCGTGGACCTCGTCTGCGGCGTACGCGGCTTTGAGGACGAGCACTTCGACCTGCCCGACTACGTCGATCCCGCCACCGGCTTCATAAGCCACAAGAGCAAGGACGGCCGCGAACTGAAAGCCCTCGAACTCCCCGGCCTTTGGAACGGCGCCATGAGCGACTGGAACACACTTTTCGTGGAAGTGCCCCTCTCCACCTTCAACCCCGTCAAGACCGTGGCCGACCTCTTCCGCAAGGAACATCAGGCCTAAACAGCGTACACATTATATATATAATAGAGAAAAGATATGCACTTTGAGATAGAGTACTGCACCGTATGGGGCGAGAACATCGGCGTGTTGATTGACGGCTATGACAAGCCCGTAATGCTCTCCACGGCCGACGGCCGCATCTGGAAAGGCGAGGCAGACGTTGACGCCAGCCAGCCCGCCGGCTACCGCTATGGCGTTTGGCGCGACGGACACCTCGTTCGCCGCGAGATGTGCCTCACGTCCCATCGCCTCCATGACGACGGAGCCCCCGATGCCTGGACTGACCGGCACATCGCCGGCACGGCCGTCCCGCTCTTCTCGCTCCGCAGCGAAGGCAGCCAGGGCGTGGGCGACTTCGGCGACCTCGCCACGATGATAGATTGGTGCGTCCGCACCGGGCAGCAGGTACTGCAAATCTTGCCCATCAACGACACCACGAAAACGGGGACACCCGCCGATTCTTACCCCTACTCTTCCATAAGTATTTTTGCCCTCCATCCAATGTACGCAGACTTGCGCCAACTGCCGCAAGTCAGGAATAAAATGGGCGACGAGATACTACACAAACTCGCCGAGGCCAACCTTCTACCTTCACTTGACTATCCGCTCGTCAATTCTCTGAAGTTAGAATACTTACGGCTCTTGTTTATAAAAGTAAGAAGGCTAACTCTCCGCAGCAAGGATTATAAAGGATTCCTCTCCGCCAACGCCGACTGGCTCATCCCCTACGCTGCCTTCTCCGTGTGTCGCGACAAGTACGCCACGGCCGACTTCTCCAAATGGCCAAAGCACTCTTCCTACGATGCTGCCGAGATTGCCAGATTCTGCCACGGGAACCCTGCCGCCGAATTCTATATTTGGCTGCAGTATGTGCTTCACGTACAGTTGAGCACCGCCGTGCAGTATGCCCGCCGCCACAATGTTCTCATCAAGGGCGACATCCCCATCGGTATTGACCGATACTCTGTAGAGGCTTGGCAGACGCCGCACCTCTTCCACATGGACATGTCGGCCGGAGCACCGCCCGATGCTTTCAGTGCCGAGGGCCAGAACTGGGGCTTCCCCACCTACAACTGGGAACGCATGGCCGAGGACGGCTATGCCTGGTGGCGACGCCGCTTTGCCCACATGGCACAATACTTCGACGCCTACCGCATAGACCATATCCTCGGTTTCTTCCGCATCTGGCAGATACCCTTCTGCGAGAGAGGCGGCCTTCTGGGCCAGTTCTCCCCTGCCCTGCCCCTTACGGCCGACGAAATCGAACGCTTCGGTCTCCATTTCCAGGAGGAGTTCATGACGCGCCCCTTCATCAACGACGCCCTCCTCGAGAAGCTCTTCGGCAGCCTCGCCGACCCAGTGAAGCGCACCTTCCTCACCCGTGCCCACCACGACATCTGGCATCTCCGCCCACAGTTCGCCACGGGCAAGCTGGTTGAAGCGTGGTTTGCAGATTCTTCCCGCAAGACGCCGACCCTCCTCAAGCAGGAAAGAGTCCGCAAAGGCCTCCACGCACTCCTTGCCAACGTCCTTTTCCTGCCCGACCATCAGGGCCGCGGCTATCACCCACGCATCGGGGCCGACGCCAGCCAAGTCTTCACGCGCCTCGCCCCACAAGAGCAGGATGCCTTCCGCCGCATACACAACCACTACTTCTACGAGCGCCACGATGACTTCTGGCGCAACCAAGCCCTGCAGAAGCTCCCCTCATTACTTAACAGCACCCATCTCCTCCCCTGCGGCGAAGACCTCGGCATGGTGCCCCAGTGCGTACCCGCCGTCATGCAGCAGTTGCAAGTGCTCTCCCTTGAGATAGAGCGCATGCCCAAAGCCCCGTGGCAAACCTTCGGCGACGTAGCCTCCTACCCCGCCCTCAGCGTCTGCACCACTGGCACCCACGACATGTCGCCCCTCCGCCTCTGGTGGCAGGAGGACACCGACCTCACCCAGCGCTATTTCGCCGACATCCTCCACGGCTGGGGCCCCGCGCCGAAAGAAGCCACACCGCAAATATGCGAACATATCATCGCCCGCCACCTTGCCAGCCCCTCGTTCCTTTGCATACTCCCCCTGCAAGACTGGCTCGCCCTCTCCGACGCCCTGCGTCATCCCTCGCCCGAAGAGGAACGCATCAACGTCCCCGCCGACCCTCATCACTACTGGCGCTACCGCATGCACATTACCCTCGACACGCTTCTTCAGACCACGCCCTTCAACGAGAAGGTTGCCGGCCTCATCGCCACCCATCGTCCCAGATAATTAGCAAATTAGAAAATTAGCAAATTTCCCCGCGGCCTCCCCTTATTTTTTACTTTTTACTTTTTATTTTCTCTTGTCCAACACCGATAAATTCAAAATCCTCGGCACCGCCCCCGTCGGCCGTCTCCTCATCCAATATGCCGTGCCCGCCATCATAGCCATGGCGGCGTCATCCGTTTATAACATCATCGACGGCATCTTCATAGGCCAGGGCGTAGGTGCCGCCGCCATTATGGGCCTCGCCCTCTGCGCCCCCATCATGTCGCTCACCGCCGCTTTCGGCGCCATGGTAGGCGTAGGCTCCTCCACACTTATGTCCGTCCGCCTCGGACAAGAAGACTACGACACCGCCCGCCGCATCCTCGGCAACACCATCTTCCTCAACGTGGCCATGGGCGTCATCCTGGGCGGCGTCATCCTCCTGTTCCTCGACCCCGTCCTCCGCTTCTTCGGCGCCAGCGACGTTACCCTCGAGCCTGCCCGCCAGTTCATGCAGATTATCCTCGCCGGCAACGTCATCACCCATCTCTACCTTGGCCTCAACGGCCTCCTGCGCTCTACCAACCGGCCGCGCATTGCCATGTACGCCACCATCGGCACCGTCATCCTCAACTGCATCTTCTGCCCTCTCTTCATCTTCGTGCTCCATCTCGGCATACGCGGCGCAGCCGTTGCCACCATGCTCGCCCAGCTCTGCATGCTCTTCTGGGAACTGCACCTCTTCCGCGACCCCGCCGAACTCGTCCACACCGACCGCGACAGCATCATCCACCCCGACCTCCGCATCTGCCGCGAAAGCCTCACCATCGGCCTCCCCAACTTCCTCGTCAACGCCTGCAACTGTTGCATCGCCATCCTCTTCGTGCGCACCCTCACGGCCCACGGCGGCGACACGGCAGTGGGAGCCTACGGCATAATCAACCGCATCAACTTCTTCATCATCATGGCCGTCATCGGCCTCAACCAGGGCATGATGCCCATCGCCGGCTATAACTACGGCGCCCAGAAGAACCAACGCCTCTTCCGTGTGCTCTGGCTCACCATAGGCGCCGCCACCGTCGTCACCACCCTCGGCTGGTTCCTCGGCACCTTCTTCAGCACCGCCCTCGTCACACCCTTCGCCAAGGACGCACCCGCCCTCATCGCCACCGCCGCCCACGGCATGCGCATCATGGTCATGGTCATGCCCGTCATCGGAGTCCAAATCGTCAGCACGGCCTTCTTCCAGAGCATAGGCTACCCCGGCAAGAGCATTTTCCTCTCCCTCAGCCGCCAAATCATCTTCCTCATCCCCGCCCTTCTCATACTCCCCCGCATACTCCCCAACCCCGTCGATGGCGTATGGTACAGCATACCCCTCTCCGACGTCCTCGCCACTCTCACCTCCGTCACCCTCCTCATCATAGAAGTCCGCAAATTTAGGAAATCAGGAAATTAGCAAATTAGGAAATGCCCAGCGTTGCTGTATTTTTTACTTTATATTTCTTATTTTTTACTTAATAATGCTCATCGATTCCCTTTTCCTTCTCCTCCCCATGTCCGAGCTTCCCCTTTTGGACCGCAGCGCACGCCTCGACATGCTCGACTACTACGCCGCCTCGCTCCCCGCCCGCGCCACCAATGCCCTCGGCGGCGAATCCATCCTCACGGCCAAGACCGACAGCACCCTCAGCATACACCTCACCGACGTAAGCGACTGGCAGCTCACCGTCCTCCCCGACGGCACACTCCTCTGCACCCACACCCTCCACGTCGCCTCCCGCCCCGACATCGTCCGCACCCGCCGCTACGACAAAGGAATTAGCAAATTTGAAAATTAGCAAATTAGCACAGTCCCTGCAGGCCCTGTATTTTTTACTTTTTATTTTTTATTTTTTCCTTTTCACTTTTATACGCCCTTCTTGTCTGCTGAGAAACTGATTTCCAGCATATTCCATCAGACTTCTCCGACGGTTCCTCCGACCGGTTCGTCTTGGCCACAGCTGTGACGCATACTTGGCCACAGCTGTGACCGATATCCGTCACAGCTGTGGCCATATATCGGTCACTACTGTGGCCATGATGACTAAATGCCGACTAAGAACAATGCCTTCGGCTTTGCCGACGATTTCTTCCATTTTCCTTCCGAGGCAAGGCTAATAGATATTGCAAACTGCGACAATTCGTAATATTGAGTTTTGCTTTTAGTTTCCGGTTTGCCCGGAAATGCGAAGAAAAATCGTATTCTTCTTTGTTTTCCGCTCACTTTTTCGTAATTTTGCTGCACATATATATTATATATAATGAGAAGAAACGGAAAAGTCCCCTTTACGACCTTCACGGTGCGGCACGCCACGACGCTGCTGGAGTTTATCCAGGAGGCGCTGGAAGGCATCTCGCGCAACAAGGCGAAAGCTATCCTGCAGGGCGGCGGTTGTCGCGTGGGACGCAGCATAGTGACCCAGCACGACTACGCGCTGAAAGCCGGCGACAAGGTGGACATCAGCAAGCATAAGCAGAAGGCCACGCTGCAGAACAGGTTCCTGCGCCTGGTGTATGAGGACGGGCAGATTATCGTGGTGGAAAAGGCCATCGGCATCCTGTCCATGGCAAGCGCCACGCAGCGGTTCTGCGTGAAGACGCTGCTCGACAATTATTTCCGCCAGAGCGGGCAGCGCTGCACGGCCCACGTGGTGCACCGCCTCGACCGCGACACGTCGGGCCTGCTGGTGTATGCCAAGACGAAGGAGGCACAGATGACGCTGGAGAACAACTGGCACGAAATAGTGACCGACCGCCGCTACATGGCCCTCGTGAGCGGGCGCATGGAGCAGAAGAGCGGCACCGTGCGCTCTTACCTGAAGGACAACCGCCAGTACGTGACGTATTCCTCGCCAGAGGACAACGGTGGCAAACTGGCCATCACGCATTTTCGCACGCTGCAGGCGGCGGATGACTACTCGCTGGTGGAACTGCGCCTGGAAACGGGCCGCAAGAACCAGATTCGCGTACACATGCAGGACTTGGGCCACCCGGTGTGCGGCGACATCAAGTACGGCAACGGCGACGACCCCATAGGGCGCCTGGCGCTCCATGCCTTCCGCCTGCACTTCTACCACCCGGTGACGGGGGAACATTTGAAGTTTGAAACAACGATACCGGCCAATTTCAAGCCCCTATCCGTCGCGGCTGCTTCGCACCGCGCCACCTTCCCCCGTGCAGGGGAAGGAGAATAGCCCTAAAGGAAAGAAAACTCACCCGAAGCCCCACCCCGTCGCGGCTGCTTCGCACCGCGCCAGCCCTCCCCTATAGGGAGGGGGAATAATGACCAAAAGGACGCATACTTAGTAATTCATAAATATAATTTTGTTGCCCCAATACGCATACTGCCTATAGAGGTATTTTCCCCTCCCTATGGGGGAGGGGTGGAAAAGTGCCGAAGGCAGCTTTGACGGAGAGGGGCTGCGACATCAAAATGAGCAATAAAATCATCCTTACGGGCGACCGCCCCACGGGTCGCCTCCACATCGGACATTACGTGGGTTCGCTACGCCGCCGCGTAGAGTTGCAGAACGAGGGCGACTATGAGAAGATGTACGTCTTCATCGCTGACGCACAGGCCCTGACGGACAACATCGACAACCCGGAGAAGGTGCGCCAAAACGTGATAGAGGTGGCACTGGACTATCTGGCCTGCGGGCTGGACCCGGAGAAGGTGACCATCTTCATCCAGAGCCAGATACCAGAACTGACGGAGCTGGCCTTCTACTTCATGGACCTCGTGAGCGTGAGCCGCCTGCAGCGTAACCCCACCGTGAAGACGGAGATACAAATGCGCGGATTTGCCGGCGAGAGCATCCCCGTGGGGTTCTTCACCTACCCCGTGTCGCAGGCCGCCGACATCACCCTGTTTAAGGCTACCACCGTGCCGGCCGGCGAGGACCAGAGGCCTATGATTGAGCAGGCCAACGAGATTGTGCGCCGCTTCAATAATATATATGGAGAGACGCTGGTGGAGTCGCAGGTGATGCTGCCGCAGAATGCCGCCTGCTGCCGCCTGCCGGGAACCGACGGCAAGGCGAAGATGAGCAAGAGCCTGGGCAACTGCATTTACCTGAGCGACAGCGCCAAGGAACTGAAGAAAAAGGTGAACAGTATGTATACCGACCCCGAGCATATACACATCGAGCAGCCCGGCCATCTGGAAGGCAACACCGTGTTTACCTATCTCGACGCCTTCGCCACTGACGAGGACTTCGCGCAGTTCCTGCCGGAATACAAGAACCTGGACGAGCTGAAGGCCCACTACACCCGTGGCGGCCTGGGCGACGGCACGTGCAAGAAGTTCCTCTACAATGTGCTGAACACCCGTCTGGAGCCCATCCGCACGCGCCGCGAGGAGTTGCAGAAGGACATCCCCGCCATCTACGAGATGCTGCGCAAGGGCTGCGAAGATGCCCGCAAAGTGGCACGGCAGACGATGGAGGAAGTGCGCAAGGCTATGAAGATAGACTACTTCAACGATGCCGAATTGATAAAAGAGCAGGCTAACAGATACAAATAGCCCCTCTCCGTCAGAGCCACCTCCGGTGCTCTGCCACCCCTCCCCTTAGGGAGGGGAAAAATGTCCTAAAGGACGCTTACCTAACAATTCATAAATCCATTGCCCCAAAGACACTACCTATAGAGGTATTTTCCCCTCCCTATGGGGGAGGGGTGGCAGAGCACCGGAGGTGGCTCTGACGGGAAGGGGCTTAATTTTTAATTTTTCATACAAATGCTTACGATCAAGCAAATCACCGACGACAAGGAAGCCATCATCCGTGGCTTGGAGAAGAAACATTTCAAGGGTGCCCGCGAAGCCGTAGAGCAGGTGCTCGCCATAGATAACAAGCGCAAGGCCGCACAGGCCGAGGTGGATGCCCTGAAGGCTCAGGTGAACCAAATCAGCAAGTCCATCGGCGGACTGATGAAGGAAGGCAAGCGCGAAGAGGCTGAGCAGGCCAAGGCGCAGGTGGCCGACATCAAGCAGCGCAGCGCCGAACTCGAAGGCCAGATGAAGGCCGCCGAAGAGGAGCGCCGCCAGGTGCTCTACACCATTCCCAATGTGCCCTACGCCGAAGTACCCGAAGGCACCTGCGCCGAAGACAACTGGGTGGTGAAGAGCAACCAGAAGGAATGCGTCGAGGGCCAGGACACCGTAGGCAACTGGACCGCCAATCCCGCCAACGGCGAGGCCAAACTGCCCCACTGGGAACTCGCCAAGGAATATAACCTCATTGACTTTGACCTTGGCGTGAAGATCAGCGGCGCCGGCTTCCCCGTATATATCGGCTACGGCGCACGTCTGCAGCGCGCTCTCATCAACTTCTTCCTGGACGAAGCTCGCAAGGCCGGCTACACCGAGATTATGCCGCCCACTGTGGTGAACCAGGCTTCCGGCTACGGCACGGGGCAGTTGCCCGACAAGGAGGGCCAGATGTACCACTGCGAAGTGGACGACCTCTACCTCATCCCTACGGCCGAGGTGCCCGTGACGAACATCTACCGCGACGTCATCCTCAACGAGAGCGACCTGCCCATCAAGAACTGCGCCTATACCCAGTGCTTCCGCCGCGAGGCCGGCAGTTACGGCAAGGACGTGCGCGGTCTGAACCGCCTCCACGAGTTCTCGAAGATAGAAATCGTGCGCATCGACACCCCCGAGCACTCCGCCGAGAGCCATAAGGAAATGCTTGCCCACGTGGAAGGCCTGCTGCAGAAACTGGAACTGCCCTACCGCATCCTGCGCCTCTGCGGCGGCGACATGAGCTTCACCAGTGCCGTATGCTACGACTTTGAGGTGTATAGCGAGGCCCAGCAGCGCTGGCTGGAGGTAAGTTCCGTCAGCAACTTCGACACCTATCAGGCCAACCGTCTGCAGTGCCGCTACCGCAACGCCGACAAAAAGATACAGTTGGCCCACACGCTGAACGGCTCCGCCCTCGCCCTGCCCCGCATCGTGGCCGCCCTGCTGGAAAACAACCAGACGGCAGAAGGCATCCGCATCCCCAAGGCCCTGCAGCCTTACATGGGAACGGAGTATATCACTAAATAATCCGAACACTTCACTGTCCACCCCTACATGGAATCTATCATAGAGCCTATCAGCAAAGATGTGCTTCGCAGCGAACTAAAGCCAGAGTTGCGTCTGCGCAGCACCAATAAGGCCGGCAACGAAATCTACATCGTGACGTGGCACAACGCCCCGAACGTGTTGAAGGAGATAGGCCGTCTGCGCGAGATTGCCTTCCGCGCCGCCGGCGGCGGTACGGGTCTGGCTTGCGACCTTGATGAGTTCGACACCTGCGAGCACCCCTACCACCAACTCATCGTGTGGAATCCTGAAGACGAAGAGATACTGGGCGGCTATCGCTTCCTGCCCGGGAGCGAATGCGAATTTGACGCCAAGGGACAACCGAAACTCGCTACCAGCCACCTCTTCCACTTCACGGAGGAGTTCATCAAGGACTACCTGCCCTACACCGTGGAACTGGGCCGCTCCTTCGTAAGCCTGGAATACCAGAGCACGAGGGCATTGAGCAAGAGCATCTTCGCTCTGGACAACCTGTGGGACGGCCTCGGTGCCTTGACCATCGTCATACCCGAGAGCCGCTATTTCTTCGGCAAGATGACGATGTACCCTTCGTTCCACCGCCTTTCCCGCGACCTCATCCTGCACTTCTTGCTGAAACATTATCCTGACCACAAAGGCCTCGTAGTACCTCATCAGGCACTTCTGCCCGAGACGCCAGCAGAAGAGTTGGCAACCTTACTACCCTACGATGACCTGCGTACAGATTACAAGGAACTGAAAGAGTTCGTCCGCCAGCGCGGCGTGAACATCCCCCCGCTCTTCAACGCTTATATGTCGCTATCACCCACGATGCGCTGCTTCGGCACCGCCCTCAACCGCGACTTCGGCAACGTGGAAGAGACCGGAATCCTCATTGCCACCGACGAGATTCTGCAAGAAAAGAAGATGCGCCATATCGATACTTATGTGAAAGAGCATCCGGCCACCCTGGAACAGTTCCTCGATCACTTCGTAAAGCGATAATAACCCAAGCACGACAAGCGAGTGAAGCAGCGCACAATCATCAAATGGGGCTTCATCGGCTGCGGCGAAGTGACCGAGAAGAAATCAGGGCCCGCCTTCAACGAGGTGGAGGACTCCGTAGTGGTGGCCGTGATGAGCCGCAACATTGAGAAGGCCCGCAACTATGCAGAGCGCCACGGCATCCCACGCTACTACGACGACGTGCAGGCTCTCATCTACGACTCCGACGTGCAAGCCGTCTATATTGCCACGCCGCCTTCCACCCACGCCACCTACGCCATTATGGCCATGCAGGCCGGCAAGGCGGTGTACATTGAGAAGCCCATGGCGACAAAGTACGACGATTGCCTGCGCATCAACCGCATAGCGGAAACCACCGGCATGCCCTGCTTCGTGGCGTACTACCGCCGCTACTTGCCCTATTTCCAGCGCGTCTTCCAACTCGTACAGAACGGAGCCATCGGCAAGGTGGTGAATGTGCAGATACGCTTCGCCGTGCCGCCGCGCGACCTTGACTATAACTCCAATTCCCTCCCATGGCGCGTGCAGCCCGACATTGCCGGCGGTGGCTACTTCTACGACTTGGCGCCCCATCAGATTGACCTTCTGCAGCAAATGTTCGGTCCCATAATCGAGGCACACGGCTATCATGCCAACCTCGGCGGACTCTATGAAGCGGAGGACACGGTGTCGGCAGCCTTCACCTTCATGGGCGGTCTGCCAGGCAGCGGCTCGTGGTGCTTCGTGGCCCACGAGAGTGCCCGCGAGGACCGCATCAGCATCATCGGCAAGGACGGATCGGTGCACTTCAGCGTCTTCAACTACGAGCCCATCGTTCTTTTCAATGCCGACGGCCGACAAGAAATCACCGTGGAAAATCCCCGCTACGTCCAACTGCCGCTCATCCGCAACGTCGTTGAGCACCTTCAAAACAAAGCCGTATGCACCTGCGACGGCGTGAGCGCTACAAGCGTAAATTGGGTGGTTGACCGCATATTAGGAAAGATTTGAGACAGAACTCCATACATATTTTACTTATTGCATTCCTCGCTGTCCTTACAGCCGGGGCTTCCGAACCCGACACCAGCCGCCAGCGGGTGCCGCTACTTGAGAGGCCGTTCTTCACTGAGGGCATCGTAGGGCGTGCCATCCGCGCCTTCAGTGATTCAGACACCAGCTACGTGGAATACAGCCACTACAACTGGAGCACAATGGCCTCGGCCGACGCACAGGTGCAGCACTACGCCATCAACACCCCCGACGGCATGCTCCGCACCGGTCCCGGCTCCACCATCAGCGTGGCTCCTCACTTCGGCTGGCGTTGGTTGGTGTATGGGTATTCATTCAACGTGTGGGGCGGCAACAACAAACTGAAGACACAGCATCTCTCCTTCTACACCCGCCCCCTCGGCGTGGATCTTTGTTACCAGAAAAACAGCGGCGACTTCTACGACCGCCGACCTGAGGCCGTCCTCCCCGACGGCAGCACACCTACCCTCTCCCACTTTAGTAGCAAACTTATCACGGCCCACGCCTTCTACATCTTCAACCACTTCAAGTTCTCCTATTCGGCAGCCCTCACGCAGGGTGCGCCGCAGCGCCGCAGCGCCGGCTCATGGCTCCTCGGGGTGCGCTACGACCATCAGAATGCGAAGATGGACACTGACATTTTCTACCACAACATTGGTGTCTCTACGGGCTATGCCTACAACTGGGTGTTTGCCCCCCACTGGCTCCTCGGTGCTGGCGTGCAACCCGGCGCAGGCTTCACCCTTTGGAAAGAAAACGAAGAGGGCCAATCTCTCCGCACACGAGCCTTCAACGCCACTCTTGTAGGCCGTGTCGGCCTTGTATGGACCGACGGCACTTGGTTTGCCGGAGCATCGGCCGTGAGCCACAATTACTTCTTTCTACGCTCCGGTACATCCTTCACCAACAGCCTCAACTATTTCTCTATCTACGCAGGCATAAAGTTCGGATTGCGAAAGAAATACAAAAAATACGATTGATTGCTCACATTAAGCGCAGCGTCCAGATTACTCACATTAAGCGCAGCTTCCACATTCACCCATGCGTTTCCATTTCCTCGGCACCGGCACATCAATAGGCGTCCCTCATTTGGGCTGCCAGTGTGAGGTATGCCAAAGTACGGATGAGCACGACCATCGCCTTCGCACCTCCGCTCTCCTACAGGCACCCACCGGCAAATACATTCTCTTCGACTGCGGCCCGGACTTCCGCACACAGATGCTGCGCTTTCAGCACCTCCATCAGCAAGAATGGGGCACCTTCCCCGTAGGTATCTACACCTATAGCCTCCCCGTCATCGCTGCCTGCCTCATCACCCACATCCATTACGACCACGTAGGCGGCCTTGACGACCTTCGCCCCGTCTCTTATCAGCACCCCATACAAATCTGCGCCGAGCCCTCCGTAGCCAAGGCCATACACAGCCACATGGACTACTGTTTCCGTGAGAATGCCTACCCCGGAGCCCCCCATCTCACCCTTCAGGAGATTCAGCCCGGAGTACCCCTCCACATCGAAGGCCTTGATATCCTCCCCCTCCGTGTCATGCACGGCCAGCAGCCCATCGTTGGTTTCCGCATCGGCTCTCTCGCCTATATCACAGACATGAGCAGTGCCCCCGCCGAGACCATTGCAGCCCTACAAGGTGTGCGCACCCTTATCATTAACGGACTGCGATGGACACGCCCCCACAAGACGCATCAACGCATAGAGGATGCTGTCGCCCTTGCCCAACAACTTGGTGCAGAGCGCACATACCTCATCCACATGTGTCACGGCGCCGGCTTCCACGAGCAGACCAACGCTCTCCTCCCCCCCAATATCCAACTCGCCTATGACGGATTGGAAATTGAAGTTTAAGAGCCCCAACCCCTGAAGAGAGCTTTCTGTTACCCATTGTCAAGGTTATCTTCACCTTTCCCTATCTCAACTTTTAACTTTTCATTTTTAACTTATAACTTAACTCATGTCCAACCTTTACCTCCGCAACATACTCAACGGCGTCTTTATTCTCCTCGCCATCGCCGCCATGATAGGCGTGATCGCCAGCAAAACACCTTTGATGCTTCATATTAGTTATGGAATAGGGCTCCTCGCCGTCCTCATCAAAGTGATAGAAGTCATACTCCGCATGCCTTCCATGACTGGCCACACCGTCTATGAACAGCGCCAGCGCGAGAAACGCTCACACAACGAAGACGCTCAGCAGACAAAAAACGATTGATTTCAATGTCCCTCTCCTCTGTTATCCTATACAAACTCCTCGGCTGGCGCGCTACGGACACTCTTCCCCGGCGCTCCAAAGCCATCATCTGCGTGGCGCCCCACACAAGCAATTGGGACTTTATAATCGGCCAGCTCTACTATCGCTCCACAGGCCGGCGCTCAGGTTTCCTTATGAAGAAGTCGTGGTTCTTCTGGCCTCTTGGCCCCATCTTCCGTAGCATGGGCGGCATTCCCATTGAGCGCAGCAAGAAATGCTCCACTACCGATGCCATAGCCGATGCAGCGCGTCAAGCCGACCGCTTCTTCCTCGCCATCACCCCCGAAGGAACCCGCAGTCGCGTCACCACATGGAAGCGCGGATTCTACTACATCGCCCTCAAGGCCGGCCTCCCCATACAGTGCTACGCCATAGACTACCGCGACCGCCACATCATAGGCACCCTTGAAATCAATCCCACTGGCGACGTCGATGCCGACCTGCGCCGCATTATGGACTACTATCGCCCCGTACAGGGGCGCCACCCCGAAAACTTTGCCGTTGAAGAACTTTAGCCTCCGTCTTTTCATCTACGTCCTCCTTGCCGTGACCACGGCCTATGCCGCCGACGTCACCCCTTGGACACGCAATCTCTCCGCCCCGTTCACCCCCTCGCAGGGACTCGCAGGGCGGCATATCTGTGTATGGGCCAGCCACGGACGGTACTTCAACGTCAATGGCCACCCCACCACCCCTCGCGACTCCCTCCGCATCGGTGCATGGCAGTGGCAGCGCCCCAATCTCTTCTGCACCACCGAGGATCTCCTCACGCCCTCCTTCGTATATCCCTTCCTCATTCCCATGTTGGAGAATGCCGGTGCCGTGGTGTGGACACCCCGTGAGCGCGACATGCAGACCCACATGACCATCGTGCCGCAGCCCACGCGCCAGACCGCCCGCCACTACGAATGGCAGGCCACCGTTGACACCCTCGGCGCCTACGCCGTATATGTGCGCTACCCCGCCCTTCCCGACGCCGTGCCCGATGCGACATACACCATCCATCACGGCGGCGAGCGCACCCGCATAGCGGTCAACCAGCGCATGGGAGCCGACACATGGGTCTATCTCGGCACGTACCATTTCAATCCCGCCATACCCCGCGACGGCCTCATCAGGCTCAGCACCGCTACCAACTATCGCGGGCGCCTCGCCGTTGGCAGCGTCAGGCTCGGAGGCGGCATGGGCCACATCGTCCGACAGGCACCCCCAAAGAAAGGCACCACGCCCGCCGACGCCGTCACCAGCGGACTCCCGCATTACCTTGAGGCCGCACGCTACTGGACCGAATGGGCTGGTCTCCCCGACAGCCTCTGCAACACAGAGCACGGTCTGGGGGACTACAACGACGACCTCCGCTCGCGCTCCAACATGCTCAACCTTCTCATGGAACAGCGCGGCGTGCCCTTTGAACTCTCCCTTGGCGTGCATACCGATGCAGGCTATCGCACCGACTCCATCTACGGTTCCCTCGCCATCTACACAAGTCCCAATTCCATCCCGCGCCGCGCCGCGCAGGGGGACTCCATCCTCTACTGCGACGGCGGCGTTCCCGGAGGAGAACTTCTCTGCCGCCATCTCTACGACGGCATAGTGCGCGACCTCGCCGACCTCGACTGGCAGCACCGCGGCCTGCGCGACGGCAACTATTCCGAGACCCGCGCCCCCCACGTACCGGCCGCCATCATTGAGATGCTCTCCCATCAGAACTTCCTCGACATGCGCTACGCTCATGACCCTATCTTCAAGTTCCGTCTCGCACGTGCCATCTACAAAGCCATACTACACTATAGCCAACAAGACCATTGTCCCACAATCCAGCCCCTCCCCATCCATTCCTTCGCCGCCATTCTCCACAAAGATGAAGCCCATCTCTCATGGTGCGCCACCCCCGATACACTTGAACCCACAGCTCTACCCACACATTATATAATATATACACGCGTTGACGACGGCGACTTCGATAACGGCCAACTCACCGACGACACCCATTTCCACCAACCCGTCACGCCAGGTCATCGCTACACTTTCCGCATCGTTGCCGCCAACGATGGAGGTCTGTCCTTCCCTTCAGAGCAACTGACAGTTTACAAAGCCCCCAACGAGCCAACTGCGCAGAATGCCCTTCTCGTCTCTGCCTTCACCCGCCTCTCCGGTCCAGCCTTTATATCCACGCCCGATAGCCTCGGTTTCCTCCTCAACGAAGACCCTGGCGTGCCATATGGCACCACCCTTGAATACTGTGGTCCACAACTTGATTTCTCGCCATTGAAAGCCGGCAAGGAAGGTCCCGGTGCTCTCGGCTATAGCAGTAGTGAATGGGAAGGCCGTCCTCTCACCGGTAACACCTTCGACATTGTACCCCGCCGCGCAGCACTCCTCGTCCAAGCCGACAGCCTCACGTCCTTCAGTAGCGCTTGCGCCGATGCACTCCCCCACATAAGCCCCACGTGCGACACTCCTTGGGCATCCATATATTACCTCGCAGGACAACAACGTCGCGCGCCCCACAATATGGCCGACTTCCCCGTTTGGCCCCACAACGTGCGCCCCTATATCGTGCAAAGCCTCGAAGCCGGCTGCCCCCTAATTGTCGAAGGCACCTACACGTCCCCCGAGCACCTCAGTCCCGAAGAGCGCGAATGGTGGGAAAGCCTCACAGAGAAGAAAGACAAATACCACATAAAGAACATCAACGACGCAGCCCCCATCGGTAAGCCCGCGTCTTTTAACACCACACCACATATATAAAAAATACGCGCACACACGCGCGAAGCATATTTCCTGCTACATCTCCTACATTGCTACATCCCCACCTCTATAAAAGCACGCGCCGCCAAGGAACTCCTCGGCGGCGCGATTTGTCGATGGACAAAACGAAGGGCGGAGAAACTTATCTTCGCCCTTCGCTTTCATTTCGGAGATATTGCTGTCCGGGGAAAAAGAAAGTAATCTTCCGTATCGCTTGAGAAAGCAGGTAATTTGAGAGATTACCAATAGTAGGGGCTTACCCTTTATGAAAGGGCTGAAAGCCCGAAACATCCTAGCCTAGGGCAGAGTGACCGAAGGGAACGCCGCCCTAGGTTTTTGATTGCAGACGCTGTGTAAGTATCCCTCCCCCTGGGGGGAGGTGACGCGAAGCGGCGGAGGGGGGGATTTGTCCTATAGACCAGTGCAATGGGGCGCTGCCCCGAAACAATTATGCCGCGATGCGGCGAACTTGGTAGTCGCACCTGCGACCCTAGGGCGGCGTTCCCTTCGGTCACTCTGCCCTAGGCTATACAATCAAGGGCTTTCAGCCCAATGCTAAGAAATTTCACTTTTACCGCACAGCAATATTTCGGAAAATCATAGTCTCCGTCGCAGACATTACTTGATAATCTTCCTGCCGTTCACGATGCTTACGCCGCGTCGGCCGGGCCAGCGTATCACCATCCGGCCCTGAAGGTCGTACATCGGTGTCACGGCATTGTCCGTCACGATAGTGGCAAGGCCGGTCACGACGCCGGAGAAGTCGCCGGCTTCCATGATAAG
>JAKSLT010000040.1 GCA_024401055.1 Bacteroidaceae bacterium
GACGGTTACTTCGTGCTCCCCTACACCATCCAGAACTACCTCGCCGACCAGGCCATCTGGCCCCGCCTCAGCACCGAACTCCCCGAATTCGCCGAAGCCGAAAAGAAGGTAGAAGCCGAGATTGACCGCCTCATGGGTATCCAGGGCAAGCGCTCCGTGGATTCTCTCCACAAGGAACTCGGCCACATCATGTGGGAACACGTCGGCATGGGCCGCAACAAGGCTGGTCTTGAGGAAGGTCTCAAGCTCCTCAAGGAACTCCGCAAGGAATTCAACACCAACCTCTTCATCCCCGGCACCAAGGAAGGCCTCAACACCGAACTCGACAAGGCCATCCACCTTCGCGACTTCATCCTCATGGGTGAGCTCATCGCCAACGACGCCCTCCACCGCGAGGAGTCCTGCGGCGGTCACTTCCGCGAAGAACACCAGACCGAGGAAGGCGAAGCCAAGCGCGACGACGAGAACTTCTTCTACGTAGGCTGCTGGGAATACCAGGGCAACGACGACACCGCTCCCGTCCTCTCCAAGGAACCCCTCGAATACGAGATTATCAAGGTACAAACCCGTAACTATAAGAACTAATTCGCCATGGCAAAGAATATATCTTTCACCGTTCGCTATTGGAAGCAGAACGGCCCCAAGGACGCCGGTCACTTCGAGGAGAAGCAGATGCACAACATCCCCGACGACACCAGCTTCCTGGAGATGCTCGACATCCTCAATGAGGAACTCGTCAACGAGGGTAAGGAACCCTTCGTCTTCGACCACGACTGCCGCGAGGGCATCTGCGGCATGTGCTCACTCTACATCAACGGCACGCCTCACGGCAAGACCGCCTCTGGCGCCACCACCTGCCAGCTCTATATGCGCCGCTTCAACGAGGGCGACGTCATCACCGTAGAGCCCTGGCGCTCCGCAGCCTTCCCCGTAATCAAGGACTGCATGGTGGACCGCTCCGCCTTCGATAAGATTCAGGCTGCCGGTGGCTACACCACCATCCGCACCGGCCAGGCTCAGGACGCCAACGCCATCCTCATCCCCAAGCAGGACGCCGACGAGGCTATGGACTGCGCCACCTGCATCGGTTGCGGTGCTTGCGTTGCCGCCTGTAAGAATGGTTCCGCCATGCTCTTCGTCAGCAGCAAGGTCAGCCAGTTCGCCCTCCTTCCCCAGGGCCGCGTAGAGGCAGCCAAGCGTGCCAAGGCTATGGTCGCCAAGATGGACGAGCTCGGCTTCGGAAACTGCACCAACACCCGTGCCTGCGAAGCCGTATGCCCCAAGAACGAGAGCATCGCCAACATTGCTCGCCTCAACCGCGAGTACCTCAAGGCCAAGCTTGCTGATTAAGCAAGATTGGGCTCGCGAGGTTTCTGTTGCACGTCAGCCCGCTGCGCATAGTGCAGCGAAGGCTGGGGCAACGCAAAGAAACCGAGGCAGGGCCAAGCTTGCTGATTAAGGCCTTCCGCCTTCATAGCAAATACTCATACGAGTGCCAGCCCCTTACAAAAGAGGCTGGCGCTTTATTTCTCTTATATGCAAAAGCCCACACCCTTCCAACTTCGCGTCTATTCCGCCACCCGTCAGATTCCGGCGGGTAAGGTGATGAGTTACGGCCAGTTGGCGCGCCTCATTGGCTGCGGCAGCGCACAAGCCGTCGGGCAGGCGCTGCGGCGCAACCCCTATGCCCCAGTCGTGCCGTGCCACCGCGTGGTTTCTTCCGACGGCAGTCTCGGCGGCTTTATGGGTCAGCGCGATGGGGAACAACTCCAGCACAAACGCGCCCTATTAACGTCTGAAGGCATCACCTTCGATGCCGAGGGCCGCGTACTCCCGCAACATTTTGTCAAGACATTTTAAAGCCATCCCCTCCCCCAACGCAGCGCGGGCGGCTCTCAATGAAAAGAGAGTCGCCCGCGCCTGTATTTATGTCGCTCCGTTATTTATTCCGCGGAGGAATATCGGTGGTCATCCACAGGCCATGCTGGTTGCAGTACTCATACACGGCGGTAAAAGGAGCCAGGCAGTCGCTGCACACGACCTCGGGCACGTCGCCGGGTTTGAGATAATGCACGTGGAGGGCATCCTCCGTCTCCACGGCCACGAAGCAGATGTGGTGCTCGGGCAGCATGGGGTGCGACACCTCGCCGACGCTGATGAGCAAGGCACCTGAGGCGCGCCTTGCCACCACGGGTACGTGTTTTTCGGCAGCGCCGTCCTCGCGATGAGGGTCAAGCAGCTGCATCGGCTGGCCGCAACATACTGGAACTACTTGTGAATCGACATGCTTCACGATAACATTGCCGCAAAAGGGGCACTTGTAGAATTTTGTTGCCATAATTGTAATGTTTTAGGGGGTGAAACAAATAGGCTGGTGCAAAAGTGGGGGTGAAATGCGTGCTCTTCCAAATTTTTCAGCCCTTTTGCCATCGTCTTTTTCATTTTTTAAGAAATCATCCCGTCATCCGTCACCTCGGCCTGTCATTTGGCAAAAAACGCGGAAAGATTTTGCCCTTTTGACGCTAAGCGATAGCGTTTTCAGAAGGCCAAACGCCGCTTCTCAGCCATCCATATTCCATTTTGCCAACACGCCTTTGCAAGGCCGCAGCTGAAGGGATATTGCGAGGGGGCATTTAGCATATTTTAGCATTATTTTTTTGGAAAAGGAGAGAAGTCCGCCGTACTTTTGCCGCAGCATTTCGGGGCACGGCCCAACGGAATGCTGCAACATCACTCACCCTCTAAATTATATTATTATGATCAGTATCAAAATGCAAGAGGCCATCAACGCCCAGATTAACGCCGAAATGTGGTCGGCTTATCTCTACCTCGCCATGTCGATGGACGCCGAGGACAAGTGCCTCAAGGGTATGGCCCACTGGTTCCACAAACAGTATGAAGAGGAAATGGAGCACGCCTTCAAGTTCGTAGGCTACCTCCAAGCCCAGCAGGCCAAGGTCATCCTGCACCCCATCGCCGAGGTTCCCGCCACGTGGCAGTCTGCTCTCGCCATGTTCGAGCTTACGCTGGAACACGAGAAAAAAGTGACGCGCCTCATCCACGCCCTCTGCACCCTCGCCATCAACGAGAAGGACTACGCCACGCAGAGCCTCCTCCAGTGGTTCGTCAATGAGCAGGTGGAAGAGGTCAACACGGCCCACGACATCGTAGAGACGCTCCGCCGCATCGGCAACGACCAGTACCATCTCTATGAGTACGACCACAGTCTGGGAAAACGGTAGAAAGTCAACAGTTAACAATTAACAGTTAAAAATCATGGCAATGATATACTTGTTGGCACAAAGCTATCTGTCATTTATTTTTATCAAGAATTACAGAATTAAAGAATTACCTCGTTAGCCTTCTGTCTGGAATTCTTTTGAATTAGCTGCTTGATGCAGCAGAATTCCTGCGGACAACTATTCAGCAGTGCTCCAGCACTGCGTAATTCCTAAAAATTCATTATCAGAACACGAAAAAAATTCCTGAATTCTTTCAATTCTTGATAAATAAAAATATGTTGTGCCAAATCGTATATCGTTTCCAAAATTATCAGCATTATGAAAAAGTACATTTGCACCGTCTGCGGCTGGGAATACGATCCCGCTGCCGGCTGTCCCGAGGGCGACATTGCCCCCGGCACTCCCTTTGAAGACATCCCCGAAGATTTCGTCTGCCCCCTCTGCGGCGTAGGCAAGGAGGAGTTTACCGTCCAATAAGGCCGCACAGTTAAACAAAACACACGGGTGCAGCGCGCAGTTTTCCCCATGAAATGCAGCGCGCTGCACTTTTTCCACTTACATTTTGTCCATTACGGAATAATTTACTACTTTTGCGGCGTAAAACGCCGCCGTTTCCACAATCACACAGCGCTTTACACAAGTTAAACCCTCTAAAACTCATTACTATGTTAACTTTCAATTTCATTGCCACGGCTCTCTACGCCGTTCTGGCCACCTGCCTTGTTCTCGCCCTTGAGAATTACAACGGCTATCGTCAGGGTCCCAAATGGTTCCTCTGCATCTCCTTTGTCGTTGCCGCCGTCTGCGGAATAGGCATGTTCATTCTGATGTTCGCTGGCGGCGTTTGGTGGCACCCCATCGTAGCCTTCGCCGCCGGTTTCCTCATCGGCTCCTGCCTGGCCCGCATCCCCTATGCCGCCCCCGTGGCCGGCGTCCTCACATGGCTCCTTCTCGCCTACCAGCTCTTCGGAGCCCCCGACCTCATCCATAATCTGCCGTTCTAAACACCAAAACAATCACGCGCACAGAGAAAAAAAGTAGTTATTAAACCCGTATTTACTTTTTTTTTCGTACTTTTGCAACCACAATACTGCCACAAAGACAGAACAATGCCCAAAGTTCTACTCTACATCACGACGAAAATCATCTGGACGTTCCTTTTCTACAACAAGGATTTCAACGAGAGCCGCGCTCACGTACATGTCGGCAAGAAAGGCACGCAGCAGTTCTGCAAGATATGGCTCGAGCCTCATGTCGAACTGTCCAAGCAAGGCGACCTCACCGATGCGCAAGCCCGCGAAGTGCTCCGTCTGGCTGAAGAGCAGAGAGAAAGGCTTCTCAAGCAGTGGCAGAATTTCAAGGAAGGCAAAGCCATAAGAATAATCAAGGTAAAAAAATAACACGTCATGTTTACTTTAGAAGGTTTTTGGAACATCACCCCAGAGATAAAGTCTCTGGAATTTCCCAAGCGCGGCAAATTTCAAGTCAATCTGAAAGACGGCCGCTCCATCACGATGCCCATTTCCGCATTTCCCAGCCTCAAGAAAGTACCCGTGCGTGAGCGCAATTCATGGTACCTCATGGGAGGCGGCGTGACGTGGGACTCGTGCCCCGAGGTCATCCACATTGAGCAAATCCTCGGCGACTATGCCAAATACGGGCACGAGTCGTAAACATTGCCTCCTCTCCACACGCCGAGGGCCGCACCCCACTCACGGGATGCGGCCCTCGTTTTCGTATAATCGTCAGTCCTGTTTCGGACGCCGTTTCTTGCGGCCCGCCTTCTTGAGAGCCTCGGCAATAATCCATTGCAGCTGGCCGTTGGTGCTGCGGAACTCATCCGCAGCCCAGGCTTCCACGGCTGCCATCGTCTCGGCATCAACGCGCAGGACGAAGGTCTTCGTCGTAGAGCGTGAGGGCTTCTCTATTTCTTTATCTTCGGGCATAAGGGCTCAGCATTTTTTGTTTCCAAACTTCTTCTTGAAGAAATCCACCAGGAAGCCGGACGTATTGACATACTTGCGGCCGCCCGTCTTCCATCTGTTGTCGTAGATTCCCGCAAACAGGGCATCGGATTTCTCGCCCCGCTCGTCCTGCAACGTCCAGCGCCCTTTGCGCAGAAGATGAACAGACCACAAGGACAGTCCTCCGATGATGACAAGCAGTATTACGCCCATCTGCATCCACGAACGCGGGTCGTCCGTCCATCCCGTGGCAGCCAGCGTCATAGGGCAGAGCATCAGCAGCAGGCACGCCTCCGAGGACAGCAGCAGTCGCCACTCCACGGCAAACAGCCTTTCCGACAGCAGCGGCAGACCCTTTATCATCAGGATGCGCCGGCTCTCCCGGCTCAGTTTCTCGCCGTGTTCGCGGGCCTGCCGCTCTTCTTCGCGGGCCTTCTCCAGCGCCTTGGCATACTCCTCGCGCAGGGCCGTATCGTTTTGGAAGGTTTGGTCCGTAGGGCGATGCCAGAGACCCGGGTGGTTCAGCAACAGCACATATCCGCCTGCCACCAGCCAAGCCGCCGCATAGCACATCCAGGCCCAGAAGCGCGACACGAGCACCACGGCCGTGCCGTCCTCCCTACAGCCCAAGAGCGGGGCCTGCGCCGGCGTGGACATCCAATGCAAGGCTGCCAACACGCCTACCCCTACGAGCACCGCGGCGACAATCCCATTGAAGACCAACGAGAAACGACGGGGATATATTCCGCTTTCTTTCATTCTTTCGTTTTACTGATTACAGTTTCAGCACACACTTCACACACAGCACGGCTGTGCCGACAATCACGACAATCATAGCCTCTTAATGATTCAGCGTACCGCTGTTGATGACGGGTTGTGCGGGTTCGTCGGCGCAGAGCACTACGAGCAGATTGCTCACCATAGCGGCCTTCTTCTCGTCGTCGAGGTCCACGACGCCTTCCTGTTCCAGTTTGCTCAGGGCCATCTTCACCATCGACACGGCGCCATCTACTATTTTCTCTCTGGCGGTGATGATGGCGGCGGCCTGCTGGCGACGCAGCATCACGGCGGCTATCTCGGGGGCGTAGGCCAGGTAGTTGATGCGGGCCTCCACCACTTCCAGACCGGCCATTTCCAGACGCTCGTTGAGCTTCTCCGTCAGCACGGCGTTCACTTCCTCGCTACCGCTGCGCAGCGTCACGCCTTCGCCCTTGCCGTCCTCGTCGTCGTAGGCGTAGAGGCCGGCCACCTGGCGCAGGGCGGCATCGCTCTGCACGGCCACGTAGCGCTCGAAGCGGTTCATGCGGGCCGTGGCCATGTTGCCTCCCTGTATGCTGCTCACCTCGGTATCGATGTCAAAGATGGCTTTGTACGTATCCTTCAGTTTCCACACGAGCACGAGGCCGATGAGGATGGGGTTACCCGTCTTGTCGTTCACCTTGATGGGCTCGGCGTTGAGGTTGCGGGCGCGCAGGCTCACGTTTTTGGTGCTCATCAGCGGGTTAATCCAGTAGAAACCGGTCTTGCGGAAGGTGCCGCAATACTTGCCGAAGAAGGTCAGCACCTTGGCCTCGTTGGGCTCCAGCATGGTGTAGCCCTTGCAGCCGAAGATGAAGCAGATGAAAAGCAGGGCGGAGCCTATGAAGTACCAGCCGCAGTTTTCGCCTTCCTCAGCACGTATGACACCTCCCACAAACAGCCACAGGCATGCGGCAAACATAGCAATGACGATACCGATCATAAGGAAGCCATTCAGTGAACCTCCTGAAAAATCTCTTTCTTTCGTTTCCATAATTCTTAGGTTTTGAGTTTGTTGTTTTTAGTTTGATTTTCTGTTGTTTACATCGCCGAGAAGAGTTTTGCGCGCCCTTTCCCGCAGCGTTTCATTGTAATATCATTTTAATATCACGTTGCAAAAATACGGAAATCCCGCTTTCCCTCCAAATTTTTCGGCATTTTTTTGCATTTTTCGGGCAAAAAAGTGCGTTTTCAGGCGAAAAAAGTGCGCTTTCTTCCCATTTAGTGCGGAGAAAAAATCATAAAAATCATATTTTATCATATAAATCTTCATCGCGCCACAGGCTTAAGGCGCTGCGCGGCTATATTGATTCGTATGATGGAGCATGATTTTTATGATTTTTTCCTTGTAATTGACGCTTCTTCCCATTTAATTTGCCGTAGTTCCCTTTTAATTTTCACTGAAAGAGAAGTAGGAAAAATTAAAGGAGAACTAATTCAAATTAAAAGAGGACTAGTACGAATTAAATGGGAAGTAGTTTGAATTAAATGGGGACTATTTTCAGCTAAATCCCCGCCTGTTTCGCAGGGAGCACAAAAAAGGAGCGGCCCGTCGGGGGACGGGACACTCCTTATATATAATAGCGCGCGCGGAAGGGGCGCTTACTTCTTCATAATCTTCACGGCTTTCTGGCCGGAAGTCTGCAGGATGTAGTTGCCGGCGGGAAGGGTGTTGGTATTCAGATTGCCTTCCTGCACGACGCGGCCCTGCATGTCGATGATGCGGCTCACGCCGGTGTAGGTGATGGAGCCGATGGCGTGGATGCCGTCGGGGTCAACCTCGGCGAACGTGAAGTTCTTCACCTCGGCGCGCTCTACGGTGTAGGTGGTAGCGGCGCTGACGATGGTCAGGTCGGAAGTGCCGAAAGTCATCTTGGGGGTATCTTGCAGGAGGAAAGTCTGCGTGCTGTTGTCGGTGAGGGTGAGCACGAGCTGCGTAGCCTTCTCGGCCATAGCGGCAAAGGGGCACATAAGAAGTACCATGAAAGTGAGGATGAGTGAATTTTTCATAGGGAATGGAATGTTTTTCATTTTTCTGGGAGCAAAATTACAAAAAAAAATTGTAACTTTGCAGCAAAGTTTGAAAAAAAATTATAAAACCGCCCATAGACAGCCTGAAAGTGCCACCCACCCAAGGCCGCGGCGGCCGTTTTTTCACAAACTATAAACTATCAACTATAAACTGGCAACTATCAACTGTCAACCACATGGATAAGACTCTTCTCTCCCCCCTGAAATTTACCCCCGTACTGAAATCGCCCCTATGGGCCGGCCGCGGCATCGTGGCTCTCAAGCAACTCTCCGGCATTGAAGCCGTCGGCGAGAGCTGGGAAGTGAGCGGCGTGCCCGGCGACGAGACCGCCGTGAGCGAAGGCCCGCTGAAGGGCTACACCCTGCGCCGGCTCACCGAGGAGTTCGGCGCCGACTTCATCGGCCAAGCCAACCTGGAACGCTACGGACTGGACTTCCCCCTGCTCATCAAGTTTATCAGCGCCGACGGCGACCTCTCCATACAGGTACACCCCGACGACGCCATGGCGCAGCGCTACGGCAAGCCCTTCGGTAAGACCGAGATGTGGTACATCATAGGTGCCGACGCTGGCGCATCGCTTTGCAGCGGATTCAAGCACGACCTCACGCCGGAGGAATACGACGCCATCATGGCCGAAGGCACGCTCTGCGACCATCTGGCCGCACACGAGACGCATGTGGGCGACTGCTTCTTCATCCCCGCCGGACAGATTCACTCCATCGGCAAGGGCAATCTGCTCATTGAGGTGCAGCAGAGCAGCGACCTGACGTATCGCGTCTTCGACTTCAACCGCCGCGATGCCCAGGGCAACCTGCGCCAGCTCCACACGGCAGAGGCGCGCGAGGCCCTCAACTTCAAGGCGCGCGAGGAGTACCGCACAGCGTATGACGACCGCGACGATACCCACATCGTGCTGGAGCGCCACCCCGAGTTCACCACCAGCGTGATGCACCTCACGGGAGCGTTCGAACGCGACCTAACGGACGTGGATTCCTTCGTCATCCTCATCGCCTACGAAGGTGCCGCCACCCTCCGTACCGACGGCGGCCACACCGCCACCCTCAAGGCCGGCGAGAGCATCCTGCTCCCCGCCTGCACAAAGCACGTCACCATCACCCCCGAAGGCGGACGCTTCAGCATCGTTGAGACCTATGTATAAACGCCCCTACGAACACTGCCACATGCTCCGTCTTCTCTCCCTGCTCCTTGCCCTCACCTTCACCGTCAGCCTGCCCCTCGCGGCGCAGGAACCCGATACGTACAGCGTGGAACCCGATACGTGCAGCGTGATGCCCGAGGGCGATGTACTGACGTCCCCTTCCACCCTCACGCTCTGCGACAACCATCGCTCCTGCCACTTCCACGCCAGGCAACTCGTCGCCCCCGCCGTCTTTCTGGCCGTCGGCGCCTCCGGCCTTATCCACAATTCGCCCCTCGACAAGCTCTCCGATGCCACGCACGACGAGGTGAAAGACCTGGACTTCCACACGAAGGCCGACAATTTCATCCAATACGTGCCGAGCGTCATTCATTTAGGGCTGGGCCTCACGGGCGTGAAAGCCAAGCACAAATGTATCGACCGCTGCCTGGCCGCCGCCACGGCATATGTCTGCATGGTGGCCGTGGGTAACGGAATGAAATACGCCATCCGCGAGAAACGCCCCGACACGGGGGCACGGGGGTCATTCCCCTCCGGACACACGGCCACGGCATTTACGGGCGCGGAACTCACACGCATAGAATACGGCAACGCCATCGGCGCGGCGGCCTACGGCGTGGCCACTGCCGTGGGCGTGCTGCGCGTAATGAACGACCGCCACTACATCCACGACGTCCTGGCCGGCGCCGGCATCGGCATACTCAGCGCGAAGGTGGGCTACTGGATGCTCCCCGTGTGGCACAGGGTGTTCAAGGGCAAGACCGTCTGCCCCGCCCTGAGCATAATGCCCACCGCCGACCCCGTGAACAGGCAGTATGCGCTGAGCACCGCCATTGTGATGTGAGGAGTTGACAGTTGAGAGTTGATAGTTTTCAATTAAATGACAAGCGAAGAGATTCACGAGGCCGTGCGCCTCATCAAGCAGGAACTGCGCGGGATGATGAACGGCGTAGTGAGCCAGTCCATGCGCGAGAAGGGCCTGGCCTACAAGGTAAACTTCGGCGTGGAACTCCCCCGCCTGCAAGACTATGCCGCCGAACTGCGCCAGCGCTTCGAAAGCGGCGAAGACGAGCGCTACAGCCTCGCCCTGCGGCTCTGGAGCGAGAACATCCGCGAATGCCGCCTGCTGGCCGGCATGCTGATGCCACCCGAAGCGATGGACGAACAGACGGCCGAACTCTGGGTGGAGCAGATGCAGTTCCCCGAGGAGGCCGAATGCACCGTGATGCACCTCTTCCAGCACCTGAGCTTCGCCGCCGACCTCGCCTTCCGCTGGATAGCGCGCGAGGAACCGATGTTCCAGTACTGCGGCTGGCTCCTGATGGCCCGCCTCTTCATGCAGGGCCGCGAGCCCTCCCAGCGCGATGCCGACGAGCTGCTCGACCAGGCCGCCGCCGTGCTCCGCGACCGTGCCGTGCAGCCCGCGCCGCAATCCCTCCCGCAAGCCTCTTCGCCGTCCCAGCAAGCCACCGTTCCGGGCGGTTTTTCCGCCCGGCCCCTCCCCCTCGCCGCCACCGCCCACAAGGCCCTCCTGAAATACATGGACACCAGCCCCACGGCCGAGGCCCGCGGCGAAGAACTTCTCTCCGCCCTCAATCTATAAAATCCCCTCCACATCTATGAAGAAACTCACAAATTTTCTCCATCGCTACCTCGGCCTCACCGCAGGCCTCGCCACGTTCGTTTTAGGCCTGACAGGCTTGCTCCTTGTCCTCATCAAGCCCCTCGCCAAGCAGAGCGGCGACGAAGGAATCCGCTCCTTCGTGGGCTTTCTAAAGGCCGGCCACATGCGTCTCTGGATTGACGCCGAAGCAAGCAGCCTCACCGTGGGCGTACTGATGATAGGCTTCCTCCTGCTCCTCATCACGGGCTTCTTCATGTGGCACCGCACTAAAATATGGCTGCCCCGCGGCAAACGCACCAAGCGCAGCAAACTCTTCTACCTCCACACGCTGCTCGGCCTTTACCTTTTGCCGCTGCTTCTCTACTTCAGCGTGTCCGCCATCCTCTGCACCTTCCACTGGCATTTCGGAAGCGACGAGGGTTTCCGCACTTTCTTCTCCATACATAGCGGCCACATCTGGGGCTCTGCAGGAAAATGGATAGCCGGCCTCGGCGGAGCAGCCACAGCCCTGCTCTCCTTCACCGGGCTCCTCATCTGGTGGAACAAGAAAAAGGCTCACAAATAACCCCACCGCTCCCTCATACTCAAAGCCCCCTTAAAGGGGGTTGGGGGTCTTCATGGGGCCTTCATAAATGGGTGCTCGCCACTTCGGCGGGCTGAGAACAAACCATCAAAACCTGATCCGGGTAATGCCGGCGTAGGAACTTATGAAACACTTTCTCTTATTGGCGGCCGCCCTCGTGGCGTCGCTTCCGTTGCAGGCCGAAGAGCCTGACTCACTGGCCCTCCGCCATCTCGACGAGGCCGTTGTAATGAGCGTAAAGGCGCCTACCGACGCGCCATACGCCACCACCCGTTTCCGCCAGACCGACCTGGAACAGTTTTCCACTACGGCCAGCGAACTTCCCCACCTCTTTGCCCGCACGCCGGGCGTGATTTCCTGGAGCGAGAACGGTCTCGGCTCCGGCACTTCCGGCATGCGCATTCGCGGCACCGGCGACAGCCGCATCAACGTCACCCTTGACGGCGTGCCCCTCAACTCCCCAGAGGACCAATGCGTGTTCTGGGCCAACACGAGTTCCTACGCCGCGCTGCTGCAAGGCATACAAGTTCAGCGCGGAGTAGGCACGAGCACCAACGGAGACGGAGCCTTCGGCGGTACGGTGGCCCTGCAAAGCCGTACACCCTCACTTACGCCCGGCGCCACCCTCACGGGAAGCTACGGCTCCTACAACACATGGCGCGCTGGCGGCTCGGCGTCCTCGGGACTCTGCTTCCGCCATCTCATCATAGAGGGAGCCTATCACGAGACCCACACCGACGGTTACCTCCACGGCACACAGGGCCGCGCCGGCTCATACTACGGCGCACTGACCTACCTCTCCACCTCGCGCCGCCTAAAACTCTCCTACAAGAATCTCGGCAACTTTGAACACACCGGGCAGGCGTGGAACGGCGTGGAGGACTATCCCGCCCTACGCCGCCTCGGCCTCGGACGCTTCAACAATCTCTACGAAGCCTTCAACGACCCCGCCAACCCCGCGCTGGGCACGCACCGCTTCCTGCTGGCCGACGGCAGCCTCTGGCCCGGCGCGGCCGACGTATTCCGCCAGAACCACTCCCTCCTCAACCTCTCCGCCACCCTCTCGCCCCTCTGGACGCTCTCCGCCACGGCCCACTACACGCACGGTCAGGGGTACTACGACGAGTTCAAGCCCGCGTGCTCACTCGCCAAGTTCGGCATCAGCGCCGCTGAGCCCTCCGACCTCGTGAGGCAGAAAGGCGTGCGACAGGACGTGGGGGGCATCGTGGCCCACGCCGCCTACCGCAGCGGCCGATGGGAGGGGCTCCTCGGAGGTAGCGCACAAGTCTTCGGCGCGCGCCATTTCGGACATCTCACCTATCTGGCCGACCCCGCCCTGTCCGCTCTCCTCGATGCCGGCCCCTACACCTATTACACCTCCACCGCCCACAAGGCCGACATCTCCCTCTACGGCAAAGGCACATGGCACGCCGCGCCCCACTGGGACGTATATCTCGATATGCAGTACCGCCATGTGCGCTACGCCCTCGCCGGCCATAACGACAAATTCCTCGCCCAGACAGACGGCACGCTCCTTCCGCAAGACCTCGACATCCTTCGGCATTACGACTTCTTCAACCCCAAGGCCGGAATCACCTACCACGCCGACGCCCACACCGCCTACATCTCCACGGCCGTGAGCCACCGCGAACCCGAACGCAACAACTTCACCGACAACGGTTCCTACCCTGCGCCGCAAGCCGAAAGCCTCTACGACACAGAGGCGGGCTACACCTTCCGTCACGACCGCCTGCACCTCAGTCTCAACGCCTATTGGATGCACTACCGCAACCAGTTCGTGCAGACCGGTGCCCTCTCCGACATAGGAGAACTTCTCACCACCAATATCCGTTCCTCTTACCGCCTGGGCCTTGAACTCGCCGCCACTTACAGCATCACGCCCTGGCTCTCCCTCGAAGCCAACGCCGCCGTCAGCCGTAACCGCCTCAAGGACTTCACCGAGCACATCGAGGACTGGGACGCCGCCTCCGGCTTCACCACGCAGCACTACCGCCGCTCCACCCTCGCCTTCTCCCCCACCGTCACGGCCAACGCCTTCGCCGACGTCCACCACAAGCGCTGGTCCGCCACGTGGCACACCGCCGCCGTCTCCCGTCAGTACCTTGACAACACGGCCTGCAAGGCACGCTCCCTCGCCCCATACACGTTCTCGGACCTTCGGATTGGATACAGGATAACACTACGCACCAGACCCAGCCTCTCCACCAGCCACCACCCCAGCCTCTCCCCGTCAAAGCTTCCTACGGAACTTTGCCACCCCTCCCCTGTTAGGGAGGGGGAGAAATCTCTTGAGCGACTTGCTCTCTCGCTGGTAGAAGAATCATCCCCCCCCCTAACCGGGGAGGGGTGGCGCGGCGCAAAGCATCCGCGACGGGGAGAGGCTGTTATTTCCCTTCTATTGACCAACATCTTCAACGCCCACTATTCCCCCACGGCCTGGGTCTATTCCGCCGTCAGCGCCTCCTCCGGCTACACCCCCGACCACCGCTTCACCCAAATCGGCTACTTCCCCACTGCCGGCTTCACCTTCATAGTATCACTGACAATCAAAATTTAATAAACCCTCTAACCCCCAGCCTCTCCCCGTCGGAGCCACCTGCGGTGCTCCGCCACCCATCCCCGGTGAGGGAGGGGGAGATTACCCCTAAAGCTTGCGAGCGCTTCATTTCCCGCAGAAGTAATATTCCCCTCCCTCACCGGGGATGGGTGGCGGAGCACCGCAGGTGGCTCCGACGGGGAGAGGCTGTGGGTTAGACATCAGCCTTTTTATTATGACCACCCTTCTCGACTTCACAGCCCTCATCGTAGGCCTCATCTACATCTTCCTCGAATACCGCGCCCACATCCTCGTGTGGCTCGCCGGCATCATTATGCCCGCCATCGACCTCTGGCTCTATTGGGACCGCGGTCTCTACGGCGACTTCGGCCTCGCCCTCTACTATCTCCTGGCCGGCCTTTACGGCTTCCTGGCCTGGCGCTACTGGGATAATAGACACCTTTCGCCTACGGGACGAAAGGAGACAACGGACAACAGACAACAGACGAAAGACGACGGACAACGGACAGCAGACGACAGACAGCAAAAGGGCCAGCGGCCCATCACCCGTTTCCCTCTCACGCTCGCGTCCGTTGTCCGTTGTCTGTTGGCGTTCCTCGCCATCTGGGCCGCCGTGTGGGCCTTTCTCAATTACTGGACCGACAGCACCGTCCCCATCACCGACAGCCTCACAAACGCCTTGAGCATCATCGGTCTGTGGATGCTCTCCCGCAAATACGTGGAACAGTGGTTCGTATGGATAGTGGCCGACGCCATTTACGTGTGGCTCTACGCCTACAAAGGCCTCCCCTTCAAGGCCACCCTCTACTCCTTATATATAATAATAGCCTTCTTCGGCATCCGCAAGTGGCTGCGCCTGATGCGCGAGCAATCGCACTGATTTCCCGCAGGGCTCGCTTCGTCCTCCGGGTCGAAGCCCAAAACGACAAGGAAGGGGCGTCTCGAAAGAAAAGGCTATTATGGAAACGAATCGGAAGCCTGTAGAATGGACAAAAGAATACGTTGCCTGCGCCTGGCGGCTTTTGTTATAGACTGTCATTTTATTATACCATACAGAGTGTTATCTTTGCAACCATAAAGATAACACTTTTTTTATGCCTACAGGAACAGAAATACCCACACGGCACATAACAAAACAAGGGCTCCAACAGACGCGACAAGTGCTTTTAAGCCCTACAATTTGGCCAACTTAATAATTCTTTGTACTTTTGTCCCGCATAATATGTATTTATATAAAAATAAATAATGTCTCAATTCCCCCTACTCGCACAAATCAACACACCGGAGGACCTTCGCCGGCTGGACGTCAAGCAACTTCCGCAGGTGTGCGACGAACTGCGAGGATTTATCATAGAACAGTTGGCCAAGCACCCGGGGCATCTGGCCTCATCACTGGGAACGGTGGAACTCACCGTGGCCCTGCACTACGTGTTCAACACGCCGGAGGACCGTCTTGTATGGGACGTGGGGCACCAGGCCTACGGGCATAAGATTCTCACTGGACGCCGCGACCGTTTCCATACGAACCGTCAACTCGGAGGCCTGCGGCCTTTCCCCTTCCCTACCGAAAGCCCCTACGACACCTTTGCCTGCGGCCACGCCTCCAACAGTATCAGTGCCGCATTGGGCATGGCGACGGCCGTGGGCAGCGAGCGTAAGGTGGTGGCCATCATCGGCGACGGCGCCATGAGCGGCGGATTGGCCTACGAGGGCCTCAACAACGCCAGCGAAACGCCCAACAATCTCCTTATCATCCTCAACGACAACGAAATGAGCATCGACCCCGCCGTGGGCGGCTTCCGCCATTACCTGCACCATCTGCACACGTCGTCGTTCTACAACCGTCTGCGCTACCGCACCTCCAAGTTCCTCTCAAACATAGGTATTCTCAACGATGCCCGCCGCACACGAATCCTCCGCTTCAATAATTCCGTGAAGTCCTTCCTCCACGGCCGCCAGAACATCTTCGAGGGCATGAACATCCGCTACTTCGGCCCCAACGACGGCCACGACGTGGTGGAACTCGTGCGCACCCTGCGCTGCATCAAGGAGATGACCGGCCCGAAACTCCTCCACATCAACACCGTGAAGGGCAAGGGCTACGTCGAAGCCGAGAAAGACCCCACCGTGTGGCACGCGCCCGGCAAGTTCGACGCCGCAACGGGCGAACGTGCCGTGCCGCAGGCCGAAGAGAAGGCTCCGGTAGCCAAGGCCGTGAAGTTTCAGGACGTATTCGGCGAGACCATCATCGAACTGGCCCGCCAGAATCCCGCAATAGTAGGTATCACCCCCGCCATGCCTACGGGCTGCAGCCTCTGCATGATGATGCAGGAGATGCCCGACCGCTGCTACGACGTAGGCATTGCCGAAGGCCACAGCGTAACCTTCGCCGCCGGACTCGCCAAGGAAGGGAAACAACCCTTCTGCAACATTTACTCGTCATTCTCCCAGCGCGCCTACGACAACATTATCCACGACACGGCGCTGCAGCAACTGCCCGTGGTCATCTGCCTCGACCGCGCCGGACTGGTGGGCGAGGACGGCGCCACGCATCACGGTGCCTTCGACCTGGCTGCCCTGCGCCCCATACCCCATCTCACCATCGCCGCACCGATGGACGAGCCGGAACTCCGCAACCTGATGTTCACGGCGCAGCAGCCCGACCACGGTACCTTTGTCATCCGCTACCCCCGCGGAGGCGTCCCCACCGACCGCCGTGCCCCCCTCGCCGACTGGCACACGCCGATGAAGGCCCTCCCCGTCGGCCGCGGCCGCCTGTTGCGTCCCGCACAGGACGGCTGCAAGGTGGCCGTGCTCTCGCTGGGCGTCATCGGCTGGAACGTACCCGAAGGCCCGTGGGCACACTATGACATGCGCTTCCTCAAGCCTCTCGACGAGGCACTCCTCAGAGAGATTGCCGAGGACTTTGATACCCTCGTCACCCTCGAGGACGGCGTTCTGCAGGGCGGCTTCGGCAGTGCCGTGCTGGAATGGCTGGCCGACAACGGCTACAACCGCCGCGTGGTGCGCCTCGGTCTGCCCGACGAGTTCGTGGAGCACGGCAGCATACGCCAACTTCAGACCCTCGTCGGCCTCGACCCGGATAACATAGAAAATACCCTCAGGGGATTACTCAACTGACCGCAATATGAATATAGTAATCGCCGGTGCAGGAGCCGTAGGCACCCATCTGGCCAAGCTCCTCGTGCGTGAGAAACACAACATCACGCTTATAGACCCCACGCCCCACCGCCTGGACCCGCTATCCAGCAACTTCGACATCCTCACGCTGACGGCCTCCCCGCTGAGCGTCACTGCCCTCCGTCAGGCTGAGGTGCAGCACGCCGACCTCTACATCGCCGTGCTCCCCGACGAGGCCCACAACATGACAAGTTGCATGCTGGCCAAGCAACTCGGCGCCAAGCGCACCGTGGCCCGCGTCGATAACTACGAATACACGCTGCCCGACCAGCGCGAGGTGTTCACCAAGGCCGGCATCGACTCCGTCATATACCCCGAGCTCCTCGCCGGCCGCGAGATAGCCCACAACGTGCGCCACTCGTGGGTGCGCCAATGGTGGGAATTCCAGGACGGCAAGCTCCTCCTCCTCGGCATCAAGGTGCGCAAGGGCGCCACAATGCTGGGCAAGCCTCTGCGCGAGATTTGTCCGCCGGAGTCGCCCTTCCTCATCGTGGCTCTCAAGCACGACGGCGAGACGCTCATTCCCCACGGCAACGACCTCGTGCAGGAGGGCGACCTCGTCTTCTTCATGACCACGCCGCAATACACCGGGCAGGTGCGCAGCATCGCCGGCAAGGAAGGCTACCCCGACGTCCACAACGTCTTCGTCATGGGAGGCTCCGACACGGCAGAGCACGCCGTGCGCCTCATGCCCCCCGACATGCACGCCAAGGTCTTCGAGATGAACTACGAGCGCGCACAGCACCTCACCGAGAGCATAGGCCGCCGCGCCATGATTGTCAACGGCGACGGCCGCGACCTCGAACTCCTGCAAGACGAAAACATCAGTTCCGCACAGGCTTTCCTCGCCCTCACCGACAATTCGGAGAGCAACATCCTCGCCTGCCTCGCCGCAAAGCGCCTCGGTGTCCGCAAGACGGTGGCAATGATTGAGAACTCCGACTATATCAGCATGGCCGAGAGCCTCGACATCGGCTGCATCATCAACAAGAAGACCTTCGCCGCCTCACATATCTACCAGATGATGCTCAAGGCGGACGTCACTTCCATCAAGACCCTCACCATCGCCGCTGCCGACGTAGTGGAAATCAAGGTGGCGGAGGGCACCCGCATCACCCGTCACCCCATCAAGGACCTCGGCCTCCCCGCCACCGTCAACCTCGGCGGCCTCGTCCGCGACGGCAAGGCCCAACTCATCAACGGCAACACGCAGGTGAAGGCCGGCGACACCGTCGTGGCCTTCTGCCTCCAAGGCGAAATCAAGAAACTCGACCGCTTCTTCAAGCCCGCCGCAGGGCTGTTCAGTTGACAGTTAACAGTTTTCAGTGAACAGTTATTCATCATTGCACTCATTTGCCTTGCGTATTCCTCCCCTTCAAGGGGGAGGTGCCCCGGAGGGGCGGAGGGGGGCTCACTTTTAACTTCTCATGATAAACCATCGCATAGTACTTCGCGCCCTTGGGTCGCTGCTTTATATCGAGAGCCTCCTGCTGGCCCTCTGCATGCTCGTCGGCACCGTGTATAAGGAGACGGACTTCCTCGCCTTCGGCCTCCCCACGCTCCTCAGCGCCTGCCTCGGCTTCGGTCTCACCCGTCTGGGGCGCAACGCCGAAAACCGTCTCTCGCGCCGCGACGGCTATCTCGTCGTATCGCTCACATGGGTGGTATTCTCCATCGTCGGCATGGTGCCCTTCCTCCTCAGCGGCGTCACCGACAGGCCCGCCGTGGCCTTCTTCGAGGCCATGAGCGGCTTCACCACCACAGGCTCCACGGCCTTCCCCAACGTCGATGCCCTGCCCCACTCCATTCTCTTCTGGCGCAGCATCAGCCACTGGCTGGGCGGCATGGGTATCGTCTTCTTCACCCTCGCCATACTCCCCGGCATGAGCAACGGCGACCAGAAACTCTTCGCCGCCGAGGCCACCGGCCTCAAGCTCGGCAAGCTCCATCCCCGCATCGGCACCACCGCGCGATGGCTATGGGGTCTCTACATGATGCTCACCGCCATCTGCATCGGCGCCTTCTATCTCGCCGGCATGGGCGTCTTTGATGCCGTTAACCATGCCCTCTCCGCCGTAGCCACGGGCGGATTCTCCACCCATACCGACTCCATCGGGTGGTTCCAGTCCCCCGCCATCGAACTCACCGCGGCCCTCTTCATGTTCCTCGCCTCCATCAACTTCACGCTGCTCTATCTCATCCTCTTCCGCGGCAAGTTGCGCATCTTCCGGCAGGACAGCGAGCTGCGCGGCTTCGTCGCCATGCTGGCGCTCGCCGTTATAGCGATGACCGTCATCATAACCCCCGCCGACTGGCTCACCTGCGCCGACGGCCCCGTCGCCACTCTCCTCGACAGCCTCCGCCGCGCCGTCTTCAACTGCGTCAGCGTGATGTCCACCACGGGCTTCACCACCGAGGACTACATGCTCTGGCACCCCAACGGCTGGATTATCATCTCCCTCATCGGCATCTGCGGTGCCTGCGCCGGCAGCACCAGCGGCGGCGTCAAGATTATCCGCGTCATCATCGCCGCCAAGTCGCTCTTCACCGAGTTCATCCGCGCCCTCCATCCCCGCGCCGTCATCCCCATCCGCATCAACGGCACCATCGTCACCGGCCACGTCATCCGCACCGTGTTTGCTTTCTTCACGGCCTATATCGTCATCCTCGTCATCGCCGTCATGGCCACCTGTGCCTACGGCTACGACCTCGCCGACAGCTTCGGCATCACCATTTCCTCCCTCTCCAACATCGGCCCCACCATAGGCCATGAACTCGGCCCCCTCGATCCTTGGGGCATACTCCCCGACGGCCTCCTCTGGCTCAACTCCTTCCTCATGCTCTGCGGCCGTCTTGAAATCTTCTCACTCCTCCTCCCCTTCATCCCCGCCTTCTGGCAAGAAAACTGATGCTCTCCACAGCCCTCCTCCTCTCCGGCGGCGTAGATAGCGCCGTGGCCCTCCACCTCCTCATGGAACAAGGCGTGGAGCCCGACCTCTATTATATAAAGATAGGCATGGACGGCGACGCCGACCTCACCTGCACCGCCGAGGAAGACCTCGAGATGTGCCGCGCCCTCGCCCGCCGATACGGACGCCCCCTCGAAGTCGTAGATCTCCAGCAGGAATACTGGGACCGCGTCGTCACCTACACCATCGACCACGTGCGCCGCGGCCTCACCCCCAACACCGACGTCATGTGCAACCGCCTCATCAAGTTCGGCGCCTTCGAGGAAAAAGTAGGCCACCGCTACGACTATATCGCCACGGGGCATTACGCGCAGGTCATCACCCCCTCCGGCGCCACGCGCCACATCCCCTCCCATGAGGCAATGCCCGAAAAGGCAAAGGACGTATTCCTCGCCACCGCCCCCGACCCCGTCAAGGACCAGACCGACTTCCTCGCACAGCTCGACGACTGGCAGGTGCAGAAAGTCATCCTCCCCATAGGCCACCTCATGAAGGCCGACGTGCGCCGCATCGCCGAAGAGCAGCACCTCGCCCCCGCCCACCGCAAGGACTCCCAGGGCATCTGCTTCCTCGGAAAAATAAACTACTCCGACTTCGTGCGCCGCTTCCTCGGCGAGCGCACCGGCGACGTCATCGAGATCGAAACCGGCCGCAAGGTAGGCGAGCACCGCGGATACTGGTTCCACACCATAGGCCAGCGCAAAGGCCTCTTCCTCGGCGGAGGACCCTGGTTCGTCATCAAGAAAGACATCGAGCAAAACATCCTCTACGTCTCCCACGGCTGCGACACCCACCTGCAGTACGGACAGGACTTCGCCCTCGCCGGCTACCACATCCTCACCGCCGACCCCTTCCAGACGCTCCCCCAGTACGCCGCCCTCGTAGAGACACTCCCCGACGGCTCACGCCGCATGCCCGTCACCTTCAAGGTGCGCCACACCGACCGCTGGCGCCCCGGAACCCTCACCCTCCAAGACGGCACGCCCCGCATCCACGGCAACGAACGCATACAAGGCATAGCCCCCGGACAGTTCGGCGTAATCTACACCCCCGACGGCCGCATCTGCATCGGCAGCGGAGAAATAGCCGTCGGCACATAGCCCCGCAGCCCGTCCCTCCGGCAAGGAAGAAGCGGAAACGCCCAAAAAACGCTCAAGCAGACAAAGCCATTTCCTTTTGACAACTTAAGCGCACAAAACATGTCATAAAACATGATTTTTGCATAAAAAAACGCAAAAAAGCCCCCCTTCACTTGCATACAAAGCAAAAAGTCCGTACTTTTGCACTGCGTTTGAAAAGAACGCATGTGTTTTTCATAGTATTAGATTTAAGGTTAACAAGGAATTGGGACGCAGTGATTGCGTCCCAATTTTTTTTACCGCGCCCTCCCCTACCATTATGTCGCCCCATCAAGGCTCCCGCGCCAAAAATTTATGAATAATTTATTCCTAATTTATGTAGCGCCGCAAGCGATATCCCTTCCCCGAAACTGTAAAATATTTTGACAAAATTTTGTACTAAATT
>JAKSLT010000041.1 GCA_024401055.1 Bacteroidaceae bacterium
AATTAAAAGGGAACAAGTGAAAAATAAAAGAGCGGAATTTCATGCCGAGTACGAGCAAAATTTGCGCTTAGTCGGCATTTAGTTGCGGAAATTGGGAGAAAATCTTAGCCCCTGCCTTGCTAACCATTTGCGCTTCAGCACTTTGCTAACTTCTGCGAGAATCGCGTGTAGCCAATCGACTTACACTTCGCTCGCGAATATCGCGCTGTACGGGCACATAAATTGTAAAAAATTTTGACAAAAGGGTTGCCTGCGGCGCTACATAAATTAGGAATGAATTTATCAAAAATTTTTCATGTTCCGTTTGTGTTAAAACACCTTGGATGCTTTGGCAAAAAAAGTCTATATGACGGAGGTGCAAAAAAACCTGCGCTGTGGGCGCAGGTTTATGGAGTGGGATGTGGGGCTACAGACGCCAGTCGTCGGCCGAGAAGGTGCCTTCTACGGCCTTCTCGACGTCATCGGGGAGGGTGGGGAAGAAGTCGAAGCCGGTGAGGCCTTCCAGGGCGGTGATGCTCACGGCGTGGGCACGGAAGTCGGCGGACTTGTCCTTGACGGTGTCGTATTCGCGGTGCTCTATCCAAAAGCCGAGGGCGCTGTACTGCCCGCCCTTGACCTTCAGCAAGGCCACGAAGTAGTATTTGGGCACGGGCACGGTGAGGCCGTTGACGGAAATGGTGGTTGACACCTGTCCTTCGGCGATGGTGCCGCCCTTGACGACGTAGAGGGTGTCGGCAAACTCGGCATCGGCGGCGAGGGTCTGGAGCATGCTCTCATAGTTGCGCCAATAGCCGCGGTTGAAGTTGGGAATCTGCGGCGACATGTTGGTCATGTAGAACGTCTGCTCGTTGGCGAGCGAGGAGTAGAGGCGGTCGGCGGAGGCGCAGATGTGGCCGTGGTCGTAGCCGGTGCCTGCGAAGGCGTTGGAGGGCAGGGAACTCTTGCTGTCGGGGTCCACGGGGTAGGAACTGCCCTCCGTGCGCGACGTGTTGCTCTGGCGCGTGACGTCGTCGAAGCGGTAGGCCACCCAGTGGGCGTGGTGGGCCGACGGGGAGTAGGAGACGTAGTAGTTGGGCACGCGCTCGGTGGAGGCGTCGTTGACGTAGGCCGTGTGGGTGATGAACTCGTCGCCGCGGATGAGGGCGGGCACTTCCGTGCGGCCGGGATGTATGCCGGGGGTGACGATGTCGGCGTCGGCCTTGTCGCCAATCTCATACTTCGTGGGGTTCTTCAGGCCGGCCACGGCGAAGTATTTCTCAAGGGAACCGTAGATGAGGACATCGCGATGGAAGTTGTCGGGGTTGTCCTTGAGGTTAAGGGCGGCGCGTACTGTTCCGGCGGGCAGCTGCACGGGAAGGCAGCGGCCGGCACTGGTCTCAAGGACGCTGTTGCCGATGAGAATGTTGGCGTTGGCGCATGTGTCGATGCCTAAATGGGCCTCGCTCATGTAGGAACCGCACACTGAGCCCACGATGACGCCCTTCACCCACACTTTCTGGGCGGCCGTCTGCGTCTGGTAGGCCATGAGGGCCTCCTTGACGGTGAAGGGGTGCTCGCGGGTGCCGTCGCCGGGCGTGGCTTCGGTGTGGAACGACACGCTGGCCACGCTCTCGACGGGGAAACTCACCACCTGGCCGTTGGTCAGCGTGATATCGATATACTCCACCTGGGCCGAGAGGCCGAGAGCCGTGAGGGCGGCGCAGAGAAGCAGGGAAAGGCGTTTTTTCATGGGAGGGACGTTGGGGGGTTAGTCTTTCAGCTGATAGTCCATGGAGACGACTACGCGCACATTCTTGATATATGGCGTCGTAGCGTCGCGGTCTTCAATTTCTATCTGACCTTGATGGGCCTGGAGAATCTTGCCGAGCTTGCTCTGGCTGTCGGCAGCGAACTTCTCAGCGGTAGTGCGGGCATTCTTCGTGGCTTCCTCCACGAGGGCCGGCTTGACCTCGTTGAGAGAGGTGAAGTCGTAGCTCACGGCGTTGTCTCCGTATTCGGCAATGACGATGGGTATGCCTTGCTTGAGGAGTTCAGTCTGCTGGGTCATGAGTTGGCGCACCTTGTCGATGTCGGAGGACGTGACAGTGATGACGCTTGTGGCTTTATAGCGGTAGCTGACGGTCTCGTTGGAATAGCTGTCGGCCTGACGGTCCTCTACAGAGGGCGGATTGATGCTGATTTCGGCGTCGGTGATGCCGCCTTGCTTGAGGAAGGCCACGATGGAGGCGTTCTTGGCAGCGAGTTGGCCGTAGAGGGCGGTGGGGTCGTTGCCGATCTCCTTATAGATGAGCGGCCACGTGACCTTGTCGGCCTTAACCTCCTTCTCGGCAAGACCTTTCACGCTGACCTGACGATGGGAATCGGAGACGGAGATAATGCCTGAGCGAAGGGCAAAACCGCATATAACGAGGGCAATGCCGAGGATGGCGGCAGAGATGATGTTTTCTTTTTTCATTTTGTTGCTGTTGTAATTTTTGTGCAAGTAGTCCTTGCCTGAATGCTTGTGAAGTATTTACATTTGCCAAAGAGAGGGATTACACTGCGTCTCAATGGTCTCTTCCTTGCCGTCGGGGAGGTTCCAGAAGAAATTGATGCCCGTGAACTCCTCGAGGTTGTTGACGCTTATGGCGTGCTGGCGCATCTCGGAGAGCGGGGCCTTCTTGTCGCCGCCATAGCCGTAACTCTTGTTTTCAAAGAGGAAGGCGATGCTGGAATAGGAGCCTGCACGGTAGCGCAGCAGGGCCATGTAGTAGTAGCGGGGCACTACGGTAGCCTTGCTGCCCCCACGTTCTATCTTCTGGATAATCTTGTCATCGGCAATGGTTCCGCCCTTTACGACATAGAGCGTGTCGGCAAAGGTGGCGTTGCGGCCGAGGTCTTGCACGTGGTTCTCAAGGGTGGCCCAATAGTTGCCGTTGAAATCGTAGTTCATCGGCGTTATGTTGGTCATGTAGAAGGTCTGGGCGTTGGCCTCCGTGGAATACTGACGGTCATAACTGGCGCAGATGTGGCCGCGAGCATAGCCGCCGCCAAAGGTGGAGGTGCCGATACGATAGCGGGCGGAGAGGCTGGGGTCATCGGCCCATGCATCGGTGCGGCCGCTGCCCTTGCCGCGCGTCTTGCCGTCGAAACGGAAGGCCACCCAGCGGGAGTGAAGCTTCTTGAGGTCGTAGGCGAGGCAGTAGGTCATGATGGAGTCGCCGCCGCGGCGCGTCCAGTGGGCGATAATCTGTTCGTTGGCATCGCCCTTGGGCTGCGGACACTCCAGACGGCTCGTGACGTTGGTGGTGGGCTTGCCGCTGCCGCCTTCCTCGGATGGTATCCATTCTATGCCGTTATCGTCATCGCCGCAACTGCTCATGAAGAAGGGCAGTGCGGCGATGGTGATAATGGCGAAGAGTTTACTCTTCATCATATGTTAGTATAGAGTTGCTTTCTTAATTTCCCAGGTGCCGGATTTCTTTTCGCTCTTATATACAAAGGCAATCTTCACGTTGGTCTTGCCGGCAAATTCGCCGAGAGCCACGGTGGCATCGACGAAGGTCCAGTCGCTGTTGGAGGGATAGGTAGAGATGGAGAGCTGCTTCCAGGTTCCGCCGTTCTGGCTGGCCCAGATGGTAATGTCCTTCTTCATCTGGTCAGCACTGGCGAAGAACTTGCCAGCGTGGCTGATGCCCATCGTGGTCTTGCCGGTGAGATCGGTCTCGGGGCTGATGAGCCAGCCCTCACAAGCGTAGTCAGTGTTGTTGACGTAAGCGCTGGCCTTCATGCCGTACTGGGCGCTCTGCTGCCAAATGTAGGAGAGAGCTTCGGGCATTGTCTTGTTCTCAATGGTGAAGTTGCACTGGCTCTTGGTGAAATCCCATACGGTGCCCGTAGGATTGACGTCCGGGGTTTCGCCAACCTCTTTGCCGTCAAGCTTTGCCCATTCGGGGTTCTTCAGGCCGGGGGCGCCGAAATACTGCTCCAATGAACCGTAAATCTCAAGTTGCTTGCCCAGAATGCCGCTGACGGAGAGGTTGAGGGCGTCGCGGAACTTGCCTGCAGGGAGTTGTACGGGCAGACACTTGCTGACATCCTTCTCGTCGGCCTTGTCTGCCATCAGAAGGTTGGTGGTGGCGGTAGTGGCGGCGGCAAACGTGGCACCGGTGCTCAGAGCCTTGCCATCTACGTAGCCTACGATGTAGCCTTTTACATACTGGCTGCCGGAGCCCGTTAGGGCCTGAGCCACGGTGTAGGGGTTCTCCTTGGTACTCTTTTCGGTGGGAGTGGGAGGCGTGTCCGTGCCGCTGCCGGCTTCACCCTCGGCCACGAAGAAGTTCTTCAATTCGAAGGTGACGGACTTTGAAGCGGCGGTGTAGAAGTAGAAGGCGAAGTGTACGTTCTCCTGGTTGACATATTCATTGGGGAGCTGTATCTCATCTGTAGTAAGGGTCCAATCGGTGGAGACGTGGGAGGCGGTCCAGTCAAGTTTTACCCATTCGTTGGCGTTTACGGAACTGCCGTCGGAGGTCTTACTTACATAAACGCGGATGTGGTCGGCGAAATTGGCATCGTTGTTGGCGTAGCCTACGCAGTTGTCGAAGCCAATCTTCACCTTGCCGCTGGCGGCAGTTGTTTTGATAGCGGGAGAGATGAGGTAGCCCTCAGCCTCGCGGTTGCTCTTGGTGTCAGCTCCGTCCCACTTCTGATAGCCGGTGGCCTGAGCGTAACTGCTGCCGAGGCTCCAGGGGTCGTTGCTCTTGTGGGTAGCAGCCTGGTCTGTCCAGGAGTGCCAGCCCTCGTTGAGATTGGCGCTCATATAAATATAGTCGCCGTCCTCTTGCTGTCCTCCGTTTGCTACGCCTTCTTCAATGACGAAGTTCTTAAGTTCAAAGGTCACGCTCTTCGTGGGGGAACCTGTGACGAAGTAGTAAGCGATGCGTACGTTTTCCTGATTGACATAATCGTCGGGGAGCTGCACTTCGTCCTTGGTGAGTGTCCAGTCTGTGGATTCGTGAGTGGCCTTCCAGTCGAGTTCCTGCCATTCTTCTGCATTGTAGGAGCTTGTGCTGGCGCCTTTGCTGATGAGCAGTTTGATGTGGTCGGCATAGGCTGCGTCGTTGTTGGCGTAGCCCACGCAGTTGTCGAAGCTGATTTTCACCTTGCCGGTCTTGAGGGCTTTGGTGTGGAAGGCGGGAGATACGAGGAGGCCCTCAGCGGCGCGGTTGCTCTTGGTATCGGCGCCGTCCCACTTCTGGTAGCCGGTGGCTTGCGTGTAGCTGCTGCCCTGGCTCCAGGGCTGGTTGTCGCCAATCTTCACCAGCGTCCAGCCGTTGTAGAGGGAGGCGCTGCTGTAGTAGATGGTGGAGTCGTTGTCGTCGTCCTCGGTCTGGGGCTCGTAAGGCATGGGAATGTCTTCACAGGCAGCAAAGCATGCGAGAAGGCAGAAAAGGGAGAAAATCTTACTTAAAAGTTTCATAATAGTTTATATTTTGTTGTTTATTTTCTTTTGAATACAGCTGTGCGCGTTATCTGTCGGCAGCATGTTGCTGCGCGTTGATATTGTCATTCTTCTATGGCGGGCACGATGTCGTTCTTGTGGCGCAGTTGCAGCTGCCATCCGCTGTAGTAGGTAAGTATGCCGGTGTAGCTGCGCTCGTCGGCGGGGATGGGCAGGTAGCTGATGTCGTTCTGGGTGCTTGTGCGGAGCGTCACCTTGAGCTGGCTCTTTCCCGCGATGCTCAGTGTGCGGTCCACGGCATAGCCGGCGTCGTAGAGTTCCTTCGGCGAGAAGATTTTGGGGAGGGGCTCCTTCTCTCCGGAGAGTTCGCCCATGGCGGCGCGCTTGGCGGCGTTGCCCTGCACCTCGTCGATGGTGCCTTTCACGGTGACGAGGCGGGGAGAGTTCATGAATCCTTGGTTGCCGGAGTTTGCCAGCCAGCTGAGGCCTTCGCCCTCGGTGCAATCGATGGGCATGAGTTCAGGAGCGTTGGCGTCGGGCTTGCCCACGAGCTCTATGTCCGTGGCACAGTTCTGGAGGAGCATCGGGCCGAGGCGCTTGTTGCCGGCACTGGTGTAGTAGGGCGTGCCGATTTTGGGCGTCTTGCTGTAGTTTCCTATCCAGAGGCCGTTGAGATTGATTTTGATGCGCTGGCCGCGCTGGAAGTACGGTGAAATCCAGGTGTTGCGGATGCCAATCTCGATGCACTGGTCCTTTTCGTCGCCGGCCGTCTCGCCGTCGATGGAGCGGATGATGAGTGTCTGGTAGAGGTTGCCGCCGTCGTCGTTGCCCACGACGACACCTTCCACGATGATGTTTTCTTCCACCTTCTTGAAGGTGTTGTTGGTGCCTATCTCGTTGCTGAACTTCTGTTTCAGCTCATAGATGGTGGTGTTGGTCTTGCCGATGCTGGTGGGGCTTGTGATGATGAAGTCCTGCACGTCGGGCTCATCCACGTTGTCGAGGCAGCTCGTGAGGAGGCTGCCGCTTAATGCGAGACCGAGGAGTAGATATATCTTTTTCATTTTTCTGTGTTCTTTATGAAGGTATGCAAGTTCTATATAATATATAAATATGGAGTGTTTAGAACTTGAGTCCTACGTTCAGGAAGAAGTTGAAGGGGAAGGCGTAGTAGTACTTGGAGTTCTTGGTGAACTTATAGGCGCGATCCTCGCCCTTGGTGTAGATGTCGCCCTCTTCCTTGTAGTAGCTGTCGTCGCGGTTCTGCTCGTAGCCGCCGGTCTTCATCTTCTTGTTGTTGGAGATGTTGGTGAGGTTGAGGTTGATGTTCAGCATGCGTCCGTGCTTCAGGCGGAGGCTCTTGCCGATGCTTCCGTCGAGCATCACGTTGCCGCGGAATTTCTCCTGCGTCTTGGCGTAGGATGCCAGCAGCACGCCGTCGGCGGAGTAGAGCAGGCCGCCGTCTTCTTCCACGACCTTGCGGGTGTCTTCGGTGAAGCTTGTGCCATTCTCGCCTTCTCCCATGTACCATTTGCCGGCGTTCAGATACGTCTTGTTCAGGCGCTGGTAGGGGCTGTAGGAGATATACACGCGGTCGTAGTAGTTGAGGCTGAGTTCAAAGTACCAGTAGTTGATGTTGTAGTTCAGTCCGAGGCTGAAGGCCGTGAGGGGCGTGCCGCCCACGCGCATGCCGTCGGCAATCACGCGGAGCTGGTCGTCAGCGTCGGTGATGGGGTTCTTGAGGCTGTTGAGTTCGCGAATCTGGCGGGCGTCGGAACCTTCGGGGTTAACCTGTGCCAGAGGATTGTTGATGTACTGGGCTTCGCCCCAGTTGCCCAGGAGGTGGAAGCTGAGGTTTTGCGTCACCTGATAGTTGAGGAACATCTCCACGCCGTAGTGCTGGCGGTCGATGCCGGTCATGGTGAGATAAGTGAAGCAGCTCTGCTGGTCGTTGTAGTAGGCCGTCTGTTCCACGCCGTTCATGAAGCGGGCGTAGTAGCCGCCCACCTTGCCGCTGAACTTTCCGAAGTTGAACTTATAGCCGAAGTCCACGTTGTAGAGGTCTTCGTTGGAGAGGTTGTTCACGAAGTTGTTCTGCACGCGGGGAGCCACGAAGGCGTTGCGTGCTTCGGGAGCGCGGCTGGCCACGCTGGCGGAGAGGGCCAGGCGGTGGTTGGCGTTGGGGGCCCAGGCCACTGCGGCCTTGGCTGCGCCGCCGAGGAACTTGGCTGCGCCGCTCTTGCCGTAGGAGTAGTCCTTGTAGCAGCCGTTCTGCATCAGGCCTTCACGCTCGATGGTCGTGCCGTCGATGTTGCCGCCCAGGGCGAGATACCAGTTGGAGAGGTTCTTCTCCACCTGGCCCCAGGCGCGGGCCTTGTTCACTGTGATGTTGTAGTTGTAGCCGAACTTGTCGCCCACGTAGATTTTGCGGTTGGGGTTGCGCAGGTCGTTCTGAGCCTCGTCGCTTTTGATGCCGTGGTCGTTGGCTGCGAACTTGTCCACGTCGGTGAAGTATTCGCCGCCCAGCAGGTCGGCCATCGTCTTGTAGTGCATGCCCTTGCTGGTGCTGAGCTGCACGCCGACGGCGTACTTGCCCGTGGGGCTCCACGAGTGGTTGAACGTGCTGGACAGACCTGTGCTCATCTGGTCGTTGTGGCGGCGCTCCTGATAGTAGAGGCTCTCGCCGCCGTTCTGCCTGTTGACGAAGTACATGCGGTCCCAGTTTATCTGGCGGTTGGCCTTGTCAGCCTTCCAGAAGTCGTAGAGGTCCTGCCACTGGTCCATGAAGAAACTGTTTTCCTCCAGATAGCTGGGGTTGTTCTTTGTGGGGTCATAGACGTTGAAGATGCTTGAGGGCAGGTTCTTGTAGTAGTCGGGGCGGGGGTCATAGGCGTCGCCGCTCCAGCCCAGGGCGCTGCTGCTGTAGAGGGCGTAGTGGAAGCCGGCGCTGGTGGTCAGTTTTTTGCTGCCGTCGTCGCTCTTCCAGTCCCATGTGAGGATAGCTGTGGGGTCGAAGCTCTGCACGACGCGGGCGTTGCGCTTCTTGCCGCCCTGGTAGCCCCAGTTGGGGTTGTAGTAGTGGCTGTTGGCCAGGGCGTAGGCCTCCTCGGTGCTGGCACCCTGCTGAGCGCGCTCGGTGGGCGTGCCGTAGGTCACGAGGCTGAGGTCATGGTTCTCGTTGAAGCGCTTCTGGGCGGCGAGGAAGTAGCCGAAGGAGTTGTAGAACGTGCCCGGCACGTTGCCCCAGCCCATGGGTGCGCCCCTGTAGCTCAGGCTTCCGGCGAAGGCCCAGCCGTTCTTGTTGAAGCCCGTGCCGTGGGTGAACATCACGCGGCCCACGTAGTTGCGGTTCGTGGCGCTCACGGTGAGTTTGTTGCCGGCATAAATCTGCGAGGCGCGCATGTTGATGCTCTGCGCGCCGCCCACGTCGCTCAGGCCGTAGCCGGCGAACTGGCCGAAGCCGATGCCTTCCTTGGCGCGCGTAGCCTCGTTGAGGCCGCCCACGCTGCTGTAGTTGAACATGCCGCGCTCCGTGTCCATCATCATCAGGCCGTTGATATACGTCTGATTGTACTGGTTGTCGAGCGCGCGCACCTTGAAGCGCATAGCGCTGAAGGCGTAGCCCACCTCGCTGAGGTAGGGGTCTTCGCCCTGCACGTTGCTGATAGTCTGCGCTACGTCTGCGTCCTCGTCGAGCTGCGACTCGGTGAAGGTAAAGTCGGCGGCATCCATGTCGAGGGAGTCGGCCACTTCACCCTGCGCCAGAGCACTCTGAATACTCAGGGCAGCGAAGGCTGTCAGGAATAATAAACTTTTTTTCATGGAATATGGTTTTGTGAGTATTATCAAGGCGCAAAATTACAATTTTTTTTTATTTACATTCGCCTATTATCAATTTTTTTTGTATTTTTGCACTAAAATCATCAAAAAATGTCTCAAAAAAACCTAAAAACGCTCCTCTTTCTGCTTTTAGTGTGCACACACGTCGCATGCGCATGCCAGCGTTCCACGGGTGCGACCCTCCCGCTCCCGTCCGCCGCGAAGCAGACCGTCCCGCCGGAGAGGCGCGGCACCATATCCGAGATTTCCGACTCCCTCATGCAGCGCATGCGGGCCGGAGGTTCGTGGAAAGCCGGCACGCCGGCCTCTCTGCGCGCTTCCCTGCGCCTCCTTCGCCTCTATTACGTTGATGCCGAAGGACGTACGCAGCAGGGCGAGATGGTAGTCGATGCCCGCATCGCCCGCGACGTAGTGGAGATTTTCGATTCACTCTACAGCGCCCGCTACCCCGTCGCCCGCATCGCCCTCATCGACGAATACGGCGCCGACGACGAGCGTTCCATGGCCGCCAACAACACCTCCGCCTTCAACTACCGCACCATGACCGGCTCCTCCACCGGCCGCCCTTCGCTCCATGCCCGGGGGCTCGCCATTGACCTCAACCCCCTGTGGAACCCCTACGTCAAGGGCTCCGTCGTAAAGCCGAAGGGCGCCCGGCGCACGCCGCAGATTACACATGCCGACCTGGCCTACCGCCTCTTCCGCGACCACGGCTTCCGCTGGGGCGGCGACTGGCGAACGGTGAAGGACTACCAGCATTTTGAGAAGACGTCCTTCAACGCGCGTCCCTGATTTCCGTCAACTTTTTTTCCGATTTTACAGTCCCGAGGAGACTCTCCCGAAAAAGCGGGAGAGCCTCCTTTGTTTTTTTCGCATCTAAAAGACTGAATTAGTGCAGTTTCAGTCTAAACTACTTCCCATTTAATTCGCACTAGTCCTCTTTTAATTCGAATTAGTTCCCATTTAATTTGCACTAGTCCTCTTTTAATTTTTCCTACTTCTCCTTCAGTGAAAATTAAAAGGGAACTACGGCAAATTAAAAGGGAATAAGTGCCAACGGCAAGGAAAAAATCATAAAAATCATGCTCCATCATACGAATCAATATAGCCGCGCAGCGCCTTAAGCCTGCGGCGCGATAAAGATTTATATGATGAAGTATGATTTTTATGATTTTTTCTCCGCACTAAAAGGGAAGAAGGAAAAACTAAATGGGAAGAAGGGAAAAATGAAAAGCCAGAAATGAAGCTTAAAAGGGAAGAAGGAAAAATTAAAAGGGAAGAAGGAAAAACTAAAAGGGAAGAAATTTGAAAAATTATGGCTCCGCGACGCCCTAATTCTCTTTTAGCGCGGCCTGAAATCGCTCCACACGACGCTGAAAAGCCGTTTTTGTCCCTTTTAGGCTTGGCCATGTCGGGAGAAATGCGTAATTTTGCCCCCACATTATTTATTTTTGCGCGTATGAAAGCAAAACTCTTACACCTCCCTCTCTTACTTCTCCTTTTCTTTGCCGGCATGGGCGCCGCTAAGGCGCAGGGCCTCATCTATGTGGGCTACTGCGACAACGGTATTGCCACCGACAAGACGGGTCACATCACCGGTATGTCCGGTGCCGACGCCGACATATCCCTGGCCATCCGCCTGTCCAAGGAGACCCTCTCCGGCTATGTGGGCTGCAAGATTACGACCGTGCATTTCGGCCTGCCCACAGCCGACGGCTATCCCAGTTCCTTCACCGGCTGGGTGCGCAGCGCCAAGGACGGCACCGACCTCGCCAGCGGCACGAAAAAGGGCCTCAAGGCCGGATGGAACAACATCACTCTCGCCAAGAGTTACACCATCACCGGCCAGGAGAACGAGCTCTGGGTGGGCGTCACCTATCATCAGGACGCCAAGATAAGCATCATCTCCTTCGCCGGCCCCACCAATGCCGACGGTGCATGGCTCGCCAAGAACGGCAAGTGGAGCTCCTTCGCCGGCGAGAACTGGGGCAGCCTCTCCCTCGAGGCCATCGTGGAGGGCAACGTGCCGACCCACAACCTCAGCATCTACGACGTACAGACCAAGAACGAACTCATGAAGATGGGCGACAGCTTCGTCGTGACGGGCTCCATCAAGAACCTCGCCACCGAGACGGCCGTCAATCCCTATATTCTCTGTACCCTCAACGGTAAGGAGGCCGGCCGCTTCACCGTCAAGAAGACGCTGGCCTATCTCGACGCCATCGATTTCAGCATCACCGTGCCCACTACCGTCGTCACCGAGGAGGGCCCCGTGGACTGCCAGCTCACCCTTTGCTGGGCCGACGACACCCCCGACCAGGGTCCCGACGACAATATTGCGCACCTCTCCTTCAGCGTGGCCAAAGAGCTGTACTATCGCAAGATGGTGGTGGAGGAAGGCACCGGAACCTGGTGCGGATGGTGCGTTTACGGCATCGTGGGCCTCAGGGAGATGAAAAAGCTCCACCCCGACGACTTCATCGGCATTGCCGTCCACAGCGGCGACGCCTATGAGGTGGCCGGCTACACCAGCTGGATAAACAAGAAACTGCCCTCCGGCTTCCCCGGCTGCGTCAACAACCGCATCAACAAGGAAGAGCTGCCCCGTCTGGCCGAACTGCAGGCCTGGTATGCCGGCATGCCCAACGTGGCCGACGCCGGCGTGTGGCTCACCGCCAGCGTCACCGGCACGAAAATCACCTTCGAGACGGAGACGCGCTTCTACCGCAACATCAGCGGCACCGACTACCGTATGGTGTTCGTCGTCACCGAGAACAAGATACCCGTCACGCAGAAGAACTACTACACCGGCGGTGCGCGCGGCGAGATGGGCGGCTTCGAGAAACTGGAAGGCGACTGCCACATAGAAATCGATGACGTGGCCCGCGGCATCTACCCTGCCATAGAGGGCAAGACGGGCGGCTTCCCCGCCGACGTGAAGAGCGGCGTCACCTACTACTACCGCTGCACCACCGACCTCCCCAAATACGCCAAGGCCGAGAACCTGGAAGTGGTGGCCCTGCTCCTCGACGGCAAGACCGGCGAGATTGTCCAAGCCGACAAGACTCCCTACATCTACGGCCTCAATGCCGAGCGGCCTGACGGCATAGACGATGCGCCCGTTTCCCCCTTTAAGGGGGAGCAAGGGGGTCTCTACGACCTTCAGGGCCGCCGCCTCACCGCTCCCGCCGCCGGCCAGATATATGTGAAGGATAGGAAGGTGCAATTAAAGAACCGATAAACAGCCTCTCCCCGTCGCGGCTGCTTCGCACCGCGCCACCCCTCCCCTGCGAGGGAGGGGGAGAATAGCCTTCGCAGAGATAACATTTTAACTAAATAACTTTTCAACTTTTCTATTATGAAGAAACTTTTACTTTTATTAGTGGCCGCCTGCACGATGCTGGGTGTAAGTGCCGCTACAGCCCAAGAATGCGGTCAGCGCCCCATCAAGGCCTTAAAGTACCGCAACATTGAAAAGAAGGACGTCAAGGCCAAGGAAACGCTCATCACCCCCAAGGGCGAACTGAAATACTACTCAATGAGCTGCGTCGTCCGCGACTTCGGCGACGGCCTCATCCCCGTGCTCGACGTGGCCAACGAACTCTATTTCTCCGCCGACGGCAAGACCATCTGCTTCGGCAGCCTCTTCCCGGGCGTGTACTTCTGCGACGAACTCTGGGCGGAAGGTAAAGTGAACGGGAACACCGTCACCATCTCCTGCACCACCCCCGTGCTCTATGTGGATCTGTATGAAGAGGGCCCCACCAAGATATACATGGGCGAACTCCTCACGGACGACTGGGGAAACCCCTACGCCATGGATAACATTGAGTTCAAGAAGGACGGCGACCGCATATTCCTCGACTACGGTGACGGCATGCGCGACCTGGCTCTCTATTATGTTGACAAGACTACAAATGAAATGGTAGTCATGACCGACACTTACAACAACGACATGAAGCTCTACACGGGCAACACCACCCTCAGCCAGCCCTCAGCCTCTGCCGAGATAAAGGAATACATCTACAACGCCCAGGATGCCAACGGCGACGAATATGCCGAGAAGGGACACGTAGCCATCGACGGCAACGACTACTACTTCGACTACCTCCTTCCCGAGGCCACCGAGCGTTCCCACGCCTGGATAAAGGGCACCCGCAAGGGCAACACCATCACCCTGCCCAACAACCAGTACCTCGGCCACGACACCAGCTACTTCATGTACTACAACGGCTTCAAGTCGCAGGGCATCAAGGACAACTACGGCTACTACAAGGGCGACATAGCCACCGTCACCTTCAACATTGACGACAATGGCATCATCACCCTCAACAACCCCAACAACTACTTCCCCTGCGCCTTCTACAGCATCAACGGCAACCAGAGTCAGTTTGAATACTACAACTTCCGCCACCGCCTGGAACCCTACAACGGCGACCAGCTCATGAAGCCCTGCGACCCTGAGGACGTGAAGATTAACCTCAAGGCCCTTGCGAAGTACGGTGAGGTGTCCATCTCCTTCATCATGCGCAACCTCTCCGTTGACGGCAGTTACCTCAACCCCGACAACCTCTACTACAACATCTATCTCGACGATGACATCTATACCTTCACCAAGCGCCAGTATCTCTACATCGCCGGCGACAGCATGACCGACATCCCCTACGCCTACAAGGACGGCACTGAGGAGTTCGGCGGCTACGACATCTACCTGGCTGACGACGGCCGCAACGTGGCCTGCCTCTATGAAGACATGTTCACCCGTCTGGGCGTTCAGGTCATCTACAAGGTCGATGGCAAGGAGAGCCGCTCCAACATCGTCTATCAGGACAAGCAAGGCAACACCGAGGTTGTCGTGCCCGGCACCGATGGCATCGACGCACCTGTTTCCCTCCTCAATGGCAAGCATGGTGGCATCTACGACCTGCAGGGCCGCAAGGCCTCCAAGGCTAACCGCAGCCTCCGCATCAGCGACGGCAAGGTGGTGCTGATGAAATAATACGAGACATAGGGCTGGATGCTCGCGCTAAAGTATCCGCCCCACACACCTTATATATTTATATACGCGCGAGGTGGCTCTCCTCAACGAAGAGCCACCTCGCGCTGTATTTATTTGGCCGTTTTCCCTGCCGTTTCACTATTAGTTTGTATTTCTAAACTCTGTTTTTAGGAACTTTCGCTAAGAAAAGCTAAGAAAAGCGAGACTTTCCTTTGTTTTTCGCTCACTTATTCGTATATTTGCATCGTCAAAGCTTGCTGAAAGCCCCAAGGGGCGGAATGTGGGAATAGACACTTATACATAAAAGGCGTACCTAAACGCTTTGGATTTGACGTATTAGAACTTCGCAAATTCTATCAGGATTGGCAATCTTGCCTATACGACAGTCAAAAACAAAGCAACGGGAACGTCCTGACGTGGTGTATTGTACATCCTCGTTAGCATTGGGGTAGTCCCATGGCTGATGTTGGTTCAACATACACAGGCGTGGGGCTTTCAGCGTTGCTCGTTTCGATTGTCGGGCAATGCGAAGGCCTTAATACGTGAAGCGAGTGACAGGATTGGCTCCACGTTTTTTGTGTGTATGTACTAAGCTAACTTTAAGATAGGCTGTCGTGGAGCCAGCAGTGGCGTAAAATCATGGGAAGATATTTTATTCTGCTCTTGGCTATCGTGGGCTCTTTTCAATTTTGCCCGGCAAAAATCGTAGACAAATCTGACAGCAAACAGCCAGAATGGGTAAGGAAAGGCGAAAGTAAACTCAATTCCTCCAAAAGCAACGACTCTTATTATTTCAAAGTGGTTGAGAGTACTGGCAGTTCTTTGGATGCGCTACGGGATGGCCGTATTCTTGCCCTCTCACAGTATGTAGGAAATTCCAACCATATAAGTGGGTCAACGCGGGCTTCCATTCAGGAAACCGCGAATAATGATGGCGTGGATAGTCGTGAGACATATGAGATGCAGTTCACAAATGAATTAGGCACAAGCACGTTTTACGCGAAAGTAGTGGATGAGTATTGGGAACTACACAGCGAGGGTGCAAGTCGTTTCTACTCTTATTATGTGCTTTTTGCTGTTTCGTCAAATACGACGAAGCCTCATTATGACAGTTTCTCAACTACAACGTCTTATGGGGGTAGAGCCTTTGCACGTTCTCTTGTTCCCGGATGGGGGCAGATATACAAAGGTCAGACGGGTAAAGGCATTGCTTTTATGACTTTGGAGGCTGCTGCTATCACGGGAATAATTCTTTCAGAGAGTAATCGTGCCGCCTATGCGAACAAAGTAATAGAACAGCCAAAATTTGCAAAGGAGTATCATACTCGTTCAACCAACTGGGCGACGGCCCGAAATATTTGTATAGGAGCAGCGGGCGCCGTTTATCTCTGGAACCTTATTGATGCTCTTGCTGCAAAGGGGGCACGCAGGGTAGTCGTAAGAAAGGGGTATTCAGAATTAGGTGTTTATCCGTCTGTAAGTGTAAATCATGCAGGTTTAGGTTTAACTTATAATTTTTAATTTTATGAAGGAAAAACTTTTATTTTTATTTTGCGTTTTGGGCTTGTTTAGTTCATGCGCAAGTGACATCGTAGAATTAGCGGGTTCTGTATCAGGCGTGGTCAGTGACAAAATTACGCAAAAGCCTATTGAAGGCTGCATTGTTAGTTTATCGCCTTCAAATAATTCGGTATCTACCACGGCAGGTGGCACCTATGCGTTCCAAGATCTTGTTGAAGGCTCCTATACTTTGACTTTTGAAAAAGAAGGTTATGATGTACAGAGCAAAGAGGTAGAAGTGGTGGCCAACACTGATAAGAAAATTAATGTTTTCCTTGAGCCTGAAGCCGAGAGGATTGTATCAAGTGCAGAGCAATTAAACTTTGGAGATTTATCTTCGGAGATGGATTTGTTCTTATCCTATTCTTCCTCTAAGTCTGTTTCGTATTCCATCAAGGCAGATGCAGATTGGATAAAGGTTAGTCCCAGCAGTGGAACGTTGTCCAACAAATCCCAACTCACAAAGGTGATAATTGACCGTTCCAACCTCAGCATTGGGGACTATTCGAAGAAGTTAACAATCCTCACCCAAAATGCCACTCTTGAGATTCCTGTATATGTGCAGAAAGTAGAATTGTCCGCGCCGAAAGTCTCAAACAACGGCGATTTCTATGAACTGACAGAAAGCAGCTGCAAGGTTAACGGTTTGATAGTTGGCACAGGCGGTTCGCAAATAACGAGTTATGGCCATTGTTGGTCAACAAAAGGAACGCCGACAATAAATGACAGCAAGACTAATCTTGGAGATACACAAGAAGTGGGTTCTTTCACGTCATCGCTCACACAGTTAAAAGGCGGCAGCATTTATTATGTTAGAGCCTATGCCGTAAACGCTTTGGGTGTTTCATATTCCAATCAGTTAGTACTTTCCGTTCCCATTGTAGATAAGCCCAAGGTGTCCACCATGCCTGCTACTGATATTAATGGAACTTCAGCGGCTCTCAATGCTCATATTGATGGTGACGGAGGTTCAAAAATTACAGAATATGGTTTCTACTATGGTACGACAGAATCTACAACCAACAAGCACAATATAAGCGTCGAAGAAGGTAAAACACAATTAAAGTTAGTCCTTAGTGGCTTGAAAGAAGGCACGAAATACTACTTCAAGGCTTTTGCCAAGAACAGCAAAGGAGAAGCATACGGGGAAACGTTGACGTTCACAACCTCAAGTGAAAACGTCCCCGTAGTACAAACTCTAAACGCACAAAATGTATCGTATAAATCCGCAACGATGGCTGGCCGAATTGTTGACAAAGGCTATTCTGAAGTTACAGAGTGCGGGTTCTATTATGGTAACGATGCTAATCCAAGCACACGAATGAAGTTAAGTGTTCCTTCGGATGGAAAATTTCAGGCGGACATTCCCAATATGGTTTCTGGAAACACTTATTATTATAAGGCCTATGCAAAAAACAGCAAAGGGTATTCGTATGGTGATATTGTATCTGTTACTATCCCACAAAAACCTTCCGTCAAATCAGCTTCTTTTGAACCTCTGGTTGATTTAGAAAAATATGATGGCTACTATGGTAGTTACTCGTATCAACTCAAAGGAAAGGCTATAATAGACACACAAGGAATTGATATAATAGAAGTAGGGGTTGTATGGGCAGAATCATATGGCTTCTTTGATTGGCAGTCCCCAATTAATGGCAAGAAAAATGAATTAAACATAAATAACATAGAAAAAATGCACTGGAAAATACGAAAAGGAGTTAATCAATGTGCTGCACTATCAGGGAATCAGTTGACAATAGACAATGAAGTACAAATGCAAAGAGGGGAAACTTCTAAAGGCGTTTACGTGCGAGCCTATTTTATTTTGGCTGACGACACCATCATCTACGGGGACGATGTTTATAATGTAACTCCGACATCCGTGTCTATCTACGAGGAATAAAAATAACATACTTTAAGCAATTTTTATGTCACAGCTATCCGAACTAATAAAGGAGTTACTCACCACTACTCCACAGTTAGCAGAAGAAGTTTATGAAACTTTTAAAGGAAAGTACCCCAACTTGGATATAAGCTACGAAGACTTCTCTCTTGCTGCGACAGAATATACATGTCCGCAAGTAGAAGGATTACCTTTGTTCTTAAAGATAAAAGAAGGCGTTGTCCCTCTACCTGTTTCTTCAAGTGAAAAGGCCGCCTTGGCGGCACTCAAAAACAATCAAACTATTAAACCCTCTAACAAATTAAAAAGATGAAAAAAATTATTATTTTCCTCATGGCACTCCTTATCGCTGTGCCCACAATTGAAGCTCAAAACAAGGCTCTTGTAAAAGCCCAGAAGAAAGAATACAAGCAAAAGATGAAGGAGTACCGCAAAGAAGGCTGGAAAATATTCGGCACTTCTCGTAGCCTTGATGTCGCACTCCTTACCCACTATGACAAACTTAATTCTTTGGGTGAGAATGGATATGAAGTGGTTGGAATATGCTCCCGCTACAAGTCTGACAACGTAGGCCACCAGGCTGCCATCAACAATGCGTGCAATACTTATGCGCGCCAAGCTGGCAGTACTTTAAAGGGACGCATTGTCAGCGACATGTATGGAGATGCCGATTATCCCGAAGCAGAGTTTGATAAATTTTATGCGGCATACGAAACGCTGGTAGAGAAGGAAATAAAGGGCGAGCTTCGTGAGTCCTATAGTGTATATCGCTCATTGGGAAATGGTGAAAAGACCATGCAGACCTTCTTTATCGTTGATGAAGATGCCGCAATGCGTGCTCGCCTCCGTGCATTAGAGAATGCTGCAAAGGAGAGTGAAGCCGCCCAACGATATGCAGAGAAAGTTTCCGATTTTGTACGCAAAGGTTTTGAAAAACAATAGGCAGTTTGCTTCTATGGGTATCATCAAATTCAACAAATCCCATACCGCCCATACTCTTCTCCTTAATGTAGATAGGCCATGGTTCATAAATATTGAAGATAGAAGATTTGCATGCACACCAGACCATGGAGACCGTGGAGAATACGAGTTGGAAATTACCGCAGTACATGCAGATATGCCATATGAATCAATCTTAGAAATTCGCAAAGAGAGTGGCACTTACTCTTTAGCGAGACTCATGTACATTCCGATAACCCCTCTCCCACCAAACCAACCACATTAAATATGAAGAAAAGATTATTCCTAACATTATTAATAAGTACCCTCGCACTTGGGACTTATGCTCAGAACCCCGCCAATTACCTTTCCAACGACTGGGCTTTCTTTGAACTGAAAGGAAAGGTGAAGGCCGTGAAAATTACTATAGACAACCAGTACACCGAAGAACATACATTCAGCCGAAGCGGTGTGTTGCTGGGAGAGGATGCCACAGGAGATGACATGTGGAGTGACAATCCTTTTGGCTATATGCGAGATGCGAATGGTCGTATCATAGGAACGGGTAACGGACATTACACATGGACGTGGAAAGGCAGAACCGTGATAAAAGAAGGATATGGTCACATGGGCGATGAATCGACGTCCTATTATCTTTATGACCAGTCGGGTAAGCGCACTGGCTACAAGGATGAAAAGGGAAAAGTTCATAAATATACTTATATGGATTACGATGCCAGAGGTAATTGGACATACCGCATGGATGATAATTACTATACTGAAAGGCGAAAGATTTATTATTACTAATCAAGTATTGAAGCATAAGAGATACAAAAACATTATGTTCCCCATATAGAAAAAAGCAGACGGGTCAAAGAACTCGTCTGCTTTTTCTATGTTCGGGTATAAGGGGGGGGCAGGGTGTAGGAGGTGTAAGAGGTGTAAGAAGAAATGTGCCTCGCGTGTGCGTATATGTAAATAAGGAGGCGTTGCTCTCGGAAGTCTATATTGTGCAGTTTTCGGCTGCGCAATTTCAGTAGGCTTCAGGTGTTCAGTGCTTGCTCCTGCTCTTGCGTCCATGGTTCGTTGCTGATAGCTGCTGCCATATCGTTGAGGGCAAGGCATTGTTGGCGTGTTATGGTGCGTCTCTCCATGTGGTAGGGCCAAGGAGCAAGCATCAGCAGAAGGCCTTCTGCACAAGCATCAAAATACTTACCAGGCGGTTTGTAGAGCGGCGGGAAACCATTCTCCAGTATCACTATCAGCGGTTGCTTGGCATCGAGAGCTGCTCTGGCAATCTCCTTCTCGCCTGCCGATATGCAGGGGCTCACTACCACACCTCCCTTTTGTCCTCTGTCCAGGAAGTATTCCTTCTGGCGCTCTATCAGTTTGAGGTTTTCGGGGGTGGTGTTGTTATGGCAGCGCACCTGCATTCTCACCCCTCGTTCCAACAGCCAATGGTTGCCTATGGCGGCGAAAGTGAGCGAGCCGAGCTCGCACAAACCTGACATGCCAGCCGGTCGGTTCTGTTCGTTGCAGCTCGGCTGCATTGTCTTCCAGTTCGGCTGCATTGTCTTCACCTTCAGCTCTCTCACCACCTTGAACAGCTCAGGGTTCTGCCGCTTCGTCATGGCGCGCTTGGGGTTGTCATCTACGTAGCGGAGCATCGTTTCCAACTGCCCCTCATGGGTGAGGATGGTGTCCTGAAAGTTCTCTGCGAAGAGTGGGGGCGGTGTCTGTTGGCCTTTAGGCGCGAGGCGCCCTTGTGCGGTGAGTGCCTGCCAGTAGTGCTTGTTGCTGCGGTTCTTTACGATGCCCACCAGCTTGCCAAGGTGTTTGGGTAGTTTATCCTTCACGAACACCACCACATGCAGGTGCTCCTCCATAAGTTGCACGCGCATGATCCAGAGCTGTGGGTAGTCCTTTTCCAGAGCATACCATTCTCTTGTCACCGCGTATCCCAGTGCCGAGGGTGTGAGCATTGCCTTACCCTGTGCGTCCAAGCCTAAGTGCCCGAGTAGAGGTTGTGAACGGTCGGCAAGTGCAAGGGTGAGCATGTAGATGCATCGTGACTGATAGTCGTGATCCTGCATACGGCGTGTCATGCTGTGCTCTGTCTCGTATCGCCATCCGATGCCTTCTAAGTATCTCGGTTTCTTCTCGCTCATAGGACTAAATAAGGAGGCGTTACTCCCTGCGGGTGCTCAGCATAGGTGGAGAGCTATGCGCCAGGCACCGCGCAGGCCGAGGCGGACGTAGTGCATAAGAAGGCGGGCGCGGAGGGTGCGGGGCTTATTGGCGGCAGTGAGGGCATAATGCTCGCGGAGGAGGTGGCCGCAGAGAATGCCGCGACGGAGGTCGAGGGCGCGTAGGAGTTTCTTCGCGTCGGGGGAAGACGGAACGCCGTTAGGGGAGGCGTTTATCAGACTTTCGGCAGCGGAGAGGGCGAGGAAACGCCCGGTGGCCCGCTCGGAGAAACGCGAACCGGTGAGGCTGGCCGCGTGAAGGCGGATGCGATGATAGGGCGCGGAGGTTGCGACCCACTGAAGGCGGGGAGCATTGAGGAGGACACGGAGGCCGAGTTCCCAGTCGTTCCATACGGGCAACGTCTCATTCCAGCCGCCGATGCGGCGGAGGAAAGCGGTGCGCAGAAGCATGGTCTGCGTGGCGAGCATGGAGATGAGTATCTGG
>JAKSLT010000042.1 GCA_024401055.1 Bacteroidaceae bacterium
CGCGGTTCATCATCAGATACCACTGGCCCGCCTTAAACGAGGCCGTGGGCGTGGCATTCACCTTCGTTACGGTCTTGCCCACGAGTTCTTCCACTTGCGCGGAGGCGGAGAGACACACGGCTTGCATTGCGACGGCAAGGACGGAAATCCTTACCCACAGATGTTGGAATCTTTGTGAAAACATACTCTTTTTGTGTTTTTTAGTTATTAGTAGTGTCGGTGTTTGAACTCGTGGCGTCACACGTTATACTCGGTCAGGCTATCGAGCGTAAAAAATAAAAGAAATTGTGTTGAGAGTGTTGCTATATTATATATAATGTGTGTATGGCTTTTTATCAATTTCCTTTCACGGGAGCGTGGGGAGATGTTCTTATTGATTCTTAATCAGCCACTCGGCAATCTGCACGGCGTTGAGGGCGGCACCCTTCTTGATCTGGTCGCTCACGAGCCAGAAGGTGAGGCCGTTGGGGTTGGCGAGGTCCTTGCGGATACGGCCCACATACACGTCGTCGCAGCCTTCGAGGAAGAGCGGCATGGGGTATTTCTTCTCGGCGGGCTCGTCCATCAGTTGCAGGCCCTGGCCCTTGGCGATGGCCTCGCGGGCTTCCTCCACACTGACGGGGCGCTCCGTCTCCACCCACACGGCCTCGCTGTGGCAGCGCAGGGAGGGCACGCGCACACACATGGCCGACACATCGGCGTCGGTGTGCATAATCTTCTTCGTCTCGTTATACATCTTCATCTCCTCCTTCGTGTAGCCGTTGTCGGTGAAGACGTCAATCTGCGGAATGACGTTGAAGGCCAACTGATAGGCGAACTTATCCACCGTCACCTCCTCGCCGGCCAGCACCTGGCGGTATTGGTCAAAGAGTTCCTGCATGGCCTGGGCACCGGCACCGCTGGCAGCCTGATAGCTGCTCACATGTACGCGCTTGATGTGCGATATGTTTTCAATGGCCTGCAGGGCCACAACCATCATGATGGTGGTGCAGTTGGGGTTGGCAATGATGCCGCGCGGCCTAACGAGGGCATCCTCGGGGTTGCACTCGGGCACCACGAGAGGCACCTCGGGATCCATGCGGAATGCACTGCTGTTGTCAATCATCACGGCGCCGTAGCGTGTGATGTCCTCGGCATATTCCTTCGATACGCTGCCGCCGGCGGAGGTGAAGACGAAGTCAAGGTCCTTGAAATCGTCCGTGCCGTGCTGCAGGAGCCGCACGGGGATATCCTTGCCTTTGAAGTTGTAGAAACTGCCGGCGCTGCGGGCGGAACCAAACAGACGGAGTTCATCTACGGGAAAGTTGCGCTCGGCCAGTGTGCGCAGAAATTCTTGGCCTACGGCGCCGCTGGCGCCAACGATTGCTATTTTCATAAATATGATAATGGGACTCCCACCTATCTCATCCCAAGCCTCTCCCCGTCAGAGCCTCCTATGGTGCTCTGCCACCCCTCCCCTGCGAGGGAGGGGAAGCATACTTCTAAAGGAAGGAAACGGGGGTGTGGGTTAAGGTTAGGGTTAAAGTTAAGGTTGTTAAATATTTTTCGCGCACAAAATTACACATTTTCCGCAAATTATTCGTAATTTTGCACCGAAAAAGTTAATAAATGGCCGAAATACTGCAATATCTGCCCATAATCAACCCCACTTGGAACTTCCTCGTGGTGCTTATTCTCATACTTTTCGCTCCCATGCTCTTCGAACGCCTGCGCATCCCGAGCATCGTGGGGCTTATCCTCGCAGGTATTCTCGTGGGGCCTTACGGATTCCATATTCTTGAGCGCGACACGTCCTTCGAACTCTTCGGCAAGGTAGGCCTCTACTATATTATGTTCCTCGCCTCCCTTGAGATGAACCTTCAGAGCGTGCGCAAGGACCGCGCCGCCGCCCTCGGCTTCGGCCTCCTCACCTTCGGCATCCCCATGCTCGTCGGTACGCTTGCCAACTGGTCGCTCCTGGGCTACGGCCTCGTGGCTGCCGTCCTTATGGCGGCGATGTATGCGTCCCACACCCTCCTCGCTTACCCCATAGTGATGCGCTTCGGCCTCACCCAGCGCCGCAGCGTCAACCTTGCCGTGGGCGGCACCATCGTGGCCGACACCCTCACCCTCCTCGTCCTCGCCGTCATCGGCGGCATGTTCAAGGAGGGCGTCCACGGCCCCTACTGGCTCTGGCTCGTCCTCAAGGTCATCGCCCTCGGCATCGTCATCGTCATCACCTTCCCCCGTCTCTGCCGCTGGTTCTTCCGCAAGGTGGATGACGGCGTGGTGCAGTACATCTTCGTGCTCCTCCTCGTCTTCCTCGGAGCCGGCCTTATGGAAACGGTGGGCATGGAGGGCATCCTCGGTGCCTTCCTCGTGGGCATCGTTCTCAACCGCACCATCCCCGCCTCATCGCCCCTGATGAGCCACATCGAGTTCGTGGGCAATGCCCTCTTCATTCCCTATTTCCTCATCGGCGTGGGAATGATAATCAATCTCCGTGTCATCTTCGGCAGTCTCCACGGCTTCGGCGTGGCCCTCGGCATGGTGGTCATCGCCACCTTCTGCAAGTGGCTCGCAGCCCGCACGGGACAGGCCGTCTTTCATCTCCGCCGAGCCGACGGCCACCTGCTCTTCGGCCTCACCGGAGCCCGCGCCGCCGCCACCCTTGCCATTATGCTCGTGGGCAGCCGCATACTCCTCCCCGACGGCACGCCCCTCTTCGACGATGCCGTAGTGGGCGGCACCATGCTCCTCATCCTCGTCTCCTGCATCATCAGCCCCATGCACACCGACCGCGCCGCGCGCCACATTATGCTCACCACCGCCGCGCAGGCCGACGACGTGGAGCAGAGCCGCCGCCTCCTCGTGGGTATCGACACCTCCGAGCAGTCTCCCGCCCTCGTCCATGCCGCCCTTATGCTCGCCACGCCCCACGAGAGCCCCATGAGCCTCGTCAGCGTGATGACCGACGACAGCCCCGAACTCCGCCAGGAAGTACAGAAGGCCCTCACCCGTGCCGCCCGCATCGCCGCCGAGGCCGACGTGGAGGTTCACACCCAGAGCCGCCTCTCCGTCAACCGCGTCACAGGCCTCACCTACAGCGTCAAGGAACTCGACGCCACCGACATCCTCATCTCCCTCCACCGCAAGCAGCGCATCTCCGAGAACTTCTACGGCCGCTTTGCCCCCGACCTCATCGCCGCCACCTCCCAGCAGGTCATCATCTATCGTTCCCTCATCCCCATCAACACGCTGCGCCGCATCCATCTCGTCGTGCCCCGCCGCGCGGAACTGGAACCCGGCTTCCATCAGTGGGCCGACCGCATAGCTGCCCTCTCCCTCCACCTCGCCGTGCCCATGGATATCTACAGCGGCCACGACACCCTCGTTGCCCTTCGCGAATATTGGAAGAACACCCACAAGGAAATCTACGCCGACTACATCAACTATTCCTCCTTCGAGGACTTCCAGCCCATCGCCACCGCCACGCGCCAGGACCACATGGTCATCATCATCGCCGCGCGTCCCGGTATGCCTTCCCACGAAGCCGCCTACCTCACGCGCCTCCCCGAACAGCTGGAGCGCTATTTCTCTTCCCGCAACCTCATGCTCATCTATCCCTCCAGCTTCGGCGATGCCGAGAGCCGCCAGAAAGTCATGGCCATTACGTAGGGGAATTAGCAAATTAGCAAATTAGGGAATTAGGAAATTAGCAAATTATTTCCAAAATAACTATTTCCGGCGTAGCCGCTTTATTTCTTGGCGCAGCCAACAAAGAACCTCAGTCGGCTTCACCGAGAAATAACGCCGCCTTACGGCGGGAAATAACTCGCCCCTTCGGGGAAATAATTTGCTAATTTGCTAATTCTCTCATTTGCTAATTAAAAAAATATGATAAAAGACTTCGACCGACTTCTCGTGCGTTTCCGTCAGTTCGGTGGCTGGCGGCTTCTTGTGCAGTATGCCCGTATGGGCGTGCTGGGCACCGGCATTTGGGAAATCCTCCGCTGTGCCTTCCGCCGTCAGTCCATGAAACAGGTATATCCCAAAATCACCCGTAAGGTGGGCGAGATACTTTTGGAGAAATATAAGGCCCCCCTAAATCCCCCTCTTGGGGGGACTTTCAGCGCGCAGGAAATCGCTCCAGAGGCACTCCCCCAAAGGGGGAGCGGGGAGGGGGCCTTTATCTGGTTCTCCTGGCTTCAAGGTCTTGAATCGGCGCCCCCGCTGGTGCATGCTTGCCTGCGTTCGCTCCGGTCGCTGCCCGATGCCGAGGTCGTGGTGATAAATCGCGACAACTATCAGGACTACGTAGAGTTCCCGCCCCACATCCTTGAGAAATACCGCAAAGGCCGCATACCGCATGCCACGATGAGCGACATGCTGCGCCTCGCTCTCCTTGCCCGGTACGGCGGTGTGTGGATAGACGCCACCGTGCTCGCCACCTATCGCGAGGAGCACGCCGCCTTCTGGCAGAGCATCAGGCAGAGTCCCCTTTTCTTCTATCGCTATTTCTCCGGTGGCCGTGTGGTAGGCATCTCCACGTGGTTCATTGCCGCCCGGGCAGGCAACCCCATCGTCATAGAGACCCTCCAACAGATGTATGCCTATTGGAAAGACTACGACTGCCTCGTGGACTACTACCTCATCCATCTCTTTCTCGGCGCATCAGCGGGCCGCCATCCCGAAAGTGTCGGCACGATGCCCCGCGGCAACAGCCGTCACGCCCTCCTGCTGGCAGGGTCATTGGAGAAGCCCTACGACGCAGCCGCGTGGGACGACCTCACGACCCATGTGCCGTTCCATAAGTTGTCCTATCGCCACACCGCCAAGGCCCAGGCACGCAGCGACAGTTATTACAATCACATCCTTACTCTCCACGCCGGCGAGTAATGAAATTTGAAAGAAATTCAGCCGCCACCGAGGATGCTCGGTGGCGGCTTTTGTTTGTGGTCGGGCGAGATGAAAAGAGGGTGTTGTTTCAATTCTTGCTCTTTCCCGTCCACTTAATCACCTTAATACTAATTCATAAAGGAAATAGAGGGGTACTGTAACCCAAAAGAGTGTCATGATGTCCGGAGACGTGAAAGTTGCAGCCTCCATCATAATAACAATGAGGGCGTGTGTCTGCTCCGTCGCTTATCATGTGACGGCAATTTGTATATGTCAGTCAAAGCTTTAATGCGACCATGATAAGGGCTCCTTGGCGTTGAATTCATATTCGTTGTTGCCAAGCAGAATACTAAAATGTTTGTAAGAGGTGAGATTGTTTATCATCTCTGTAGGTATCATGATATCCAGTCCTGCTGCACGTCCGTGACATTCCATTGTGTATATTTTTTCCCATTCTGAGTCGCAAGGGAATTTAATGCCAATTACTATTCTGTCGTAGCATTCAGGGAGAGCCTCATCAAACCATCCAATGGAAAAGGCTGTGGTGTAATGACCGTTTCCCATTAAGTCAATGTCTGCGGCTTCGAATTGAAGGTTTCCGTCAGTTGAAAGGATATGAGCATAATAGTTCTTCGTGGAGTTCAGTCTATCCTCTGCGACCTTGTACACCCAATTGGTGTTTATTGTAGCGCGCTTTACGGCCTGATTTTCCGAAAGATTCGCAACGGTATCAATTGAAGCCTCTTGCTCCTCTACAACATTTACTGCGGTGTCAAGAAGTGCTGGGATTTCTTGTCCTAATGTTTTTTTCTTCTGTCCGCATGACATCAGTGTTGCCAAACATAATGCCATAAATAGGATTTTTTTCATACTTGTTAGATTTTAATTGTTTGTAAATTGATGATTCTTGATTTATAGACATACAAAAAGCGTGAATGCTTCCCGTATGGTTTTCAAGGTATCGCCAAACACCTACAATCCTAATACAAGTAAACACCCACGCTTTAGCGCAGGCATCAACTACGTATGCTTCAAGGATTGTTTTCTTCAATTTGGCGATTTCTGAAAACCTCGAATACAAGTTAACGCTTTATGTCAATATGTCTTTTATCTGTTTTATACCATAGGCGGTAATTTGATGATTTTAATACTTTTATATTTTTTTAACTATGTTTATTTCATATATCGGACGTTCCTGACTACCTTTGTCTGCAAATTTGAGCATTGCGTAAGAACCAATGTTAATAACAGTGCTCGTAACTATCTGTTTTTCAGTATAGCATCGAAAGTTGCGAAGTTTCTTGCAGTCAGTAACGCGCGCTGGTAAACGCCTTTGTCTATGTCGTGAATGCTGCTTCCCGCCCACCCTCAGCGGCTGTATTGGCCGTTGCGCGGCGTGGGCTTGCAGCTATTCGCTTGCAAATATACGCATTTATTTTGTTTCTAAAAGCATTTCGGAGGAAAATGTGGCGTTTTTTTATAATGTATTGAAGAAAAGTGTGAAAAAGAGGGGCGCGACAGCCGCTTTTGTAGTCTTTACCCCTTCAACGGTATTCCATTTTGTGCTACACCTCTTACACCTCCTACACCCGGAGAGCAGGGGTATTCCCCCCATACACCTTATATATAAATATAGAGAGGAGCCCTCGTGGCTCCTCTCTATATTGTGAGGGAAAGATTGTTGTAAATGCAATTAGAACAAATCGCTGTGCGTTCCTGTGTCAACCAGTATCAACTCAAGGATGTCGTTGTTCTGTCTCCAAATCATAAGCCAATCGGGCTCAAGGTGGCACTCCCAGCATCCATTATATTTGCCTACAAGACGATGGGCTTTGTATTGTGGAGGCAGAGTGCCCGTTTCTTGAAGAAGGTCAAGTGCATCGGTGAAGGTCTTGATGTTGAGCCCTCGTTTAGCGCACTTCTTCAACGAACGTTTGAATTGCCCGGTATAGACAATGGTATATTTCATCCCAATATTTGTTTGATAAGGTCTTGGGAGTCGTTGGCTTGGAAGACATTTCCTTTGCGGATGTCTTCAAGCCCGCGTTCTATGCCATTTTTCTTCCTCGCATTAAGGACGGACAGTGTCCATCCCATTCCAGAGGCGAGTTTACGCAGCATCTGGATGTCTGCCTTGGGGAGGGTCAGTTGTATTGTTTGTGATTGCAATGTATTCATCGTGTGTTTAATGGCTTTTCGTGGATTCTTGTGCGAGCGTAAAGTTCTCTGGTTGCAAAGTTACGCATTTATTTTGTTACTAAAAGCATTTCGGAGGAAAATGTGGTGTTTTTTCATAATGTATTGAAGAAAAGCGTGAAAATCGGAGACGTAACAGGCGCTTTTGTAGTCTTTTCTCCTTCACCGGTATACCATTTTGTGGTACACCTCTTACACCTCCTACACCTGGCTGGCGGGATAAGCCTTCTGAAACAATGCTGACTGTCCGTTATTCTTCTCCCGCGAATCCACGCGGGGAGGGGAGGATTATCGTCAAATATCAGAGAGTCCGTTATAACTTAAATCTCAACCAATTATTTGCGTATTAACTCGTAAAAAGACGAGAAGTTTATCCCTGCCGGAGTAAAGTAGTTGTTCTTAGTCGGCATTTAGTCATCATGGCCACAGCTGTGACGCATACTTGGCCACAGTTGTGACCGATACTTGGCCACAGCTGTGACGCATACTTGGCCACAGCTGTGGCCAAGACGACGATGTCGGCGAAAGCGTGTACCGAAGGGCCGTAATCGGCTTGCAGCTTGCCTATGTATGCGGGAATTTGCAAACTTTGAATGAGAAGACTTATCCCTAGTTGAGGTAAAAGCCCATTCCTCAAAAGTCTGTTTCCGGTAATTCGTATTCAAAGGATATAAAGAGGGCGCCCTGCCTTGACCGATGAGGGTCAGGAGAGGGCGCCCTGAAAGTGTGTGATGAGGGAGGATTAATAATCTTCTTCCTCTTCGTCGTCTTGCCAGATGATGGAGCGTTGCCGCTTCGTGTCGAAGTAGCCGGGACCGTCGTCAATGGGCACTTCGCTGGCGGTGTAGAGGTAGGAAGCCTCGGCACCGAGCGAGATTAGGCGTACTGAGGGATGGGAATACTTCTTCATTAGCGGATTACTTTTTTGCCGTTGACGATGGTTATGCCTCTTTGCTTGCCGTTAGCAGCATTGACGGCGCGACCGGTGATGTCGAAACCGGCTGTTGTCTGTTGTCTGTTGTCTGTTGTCAGAGCGATGCCTTCTGTCTCTTCTCCGTGCTCGATGATGCCGATGGCGCGGGGCAGGAGCGTGGGTGCACCTTCGCGGGGCGTGATGTGCATGTACCAGCGCTGGGCCTTGAGGACGGCGTCGGAGGCGGCCTTGTGGAGCTCGCCGCCGCCGAGGGCATAGTCGCCGTTGGCTATCATCACGGAACCCTCGCGCGGAGCGTAGTTGCCGGTGAAGGAGTAGGTATAGAAAGTGCTGCTGCAGTCTATGGTCTTGTCCTCTGCGGGCTGGAGCTCTACGTCGTTGAGGGTGCAGGTGAAGGTGCCGGCAGTCTTGGCGCGTACGAGGTAGGGACGGTTGGGGAGTGTCTGGCCGGAGGTCTTGTGGAGGATGACGAGGTAGGTGCGGTCGAAGGAGCCGTTGTTGTCGTCGTCGTACTGGATGATGTTGTAGATGTCGGCTATATCAAGCTCGTCCTTCCAGTCGTCGTAGGAGAGGGAGAAGGGCAGGTAGAGGGCCTGCCAGGAGGTGTTGCCGAAGGTGCGGGTGTAGGTGAGTTCGTCGTAGGTCTGGGCAGAGGCTTCGGAGTAGGTGGTGCCGTCGGCGAAGTCGAGGGTCTTGGCGGGATGGGTGTGGCTGACGATGTAGTTGCCTTGCTTCATCTCGTAGAGGTCGTCGATAGCATAGTAGTAGAGTTGACCGTAAACGATGACTTCGTCGCCTATCTGGATGAGCTCGGCGCCGGCGTTGAACTTCACGTTGTCGAGGCCGTAGCCGCGGAAGATGTGGAGTTCGGCGGTGGTAGTATTGTCTCTGATATCATAGGTGGCGTTGCCGAAGGTACCGGTAACGTCAACCTCCGTAATGTTGCTGATGACGCCCTTCACATATACCCAGGTGTTGAGGTCGTAGCCTGCGTCGATGAGGTCATAGGCCTGGGCAATGGTGTAGGGGTTGGTGATGTCGTTGGCAATGCTGACGGCGAGGTCGTAGGTGACGGTCTGTGCCTGATAGTCGTCGTTGCCGGCGAAGATGGCGGAGATGGTGGTGAGGCCGGGGGCTACGGGGGTGATGGCGCCGGTGGTGGCGTCAATGGTGGCGACAGCGGGTGTGCTGCTGGAGTAGGATACGGTGACGCCGTGGGGGTTGGTCAGCGTGGGGAAGAGGTTCTCGCCGCCGATGGTGGCGGTGTAGGACGTCTTGCTCCACTCGAGACCTGCGCTCTGCGGCTGAGGACCTACGTTGCCGGGGGCGGTGAGGAGGAAGTTGTCAACGCGGCAGTTGGCACCGTCATTGGAGAATGTGAATTCTACGGATTCTGTGCCGGTGGGAACATTTACAGTGTAGGTGTAAGGGCTCGTCGTTGTCTTCTGAGTAAGGGTAGCACCCGTGGCATCAACGTGTATGTTCTTATTTGACAGGAAAGTGAGGGTCAGTTCTCCGCTGTGGCCATTCATAGGAATGGTGGCAGAGAAGGTGCCGTTGTTTTTGCCGTTGATAAGAAGCTCGGGGGAAGTGCCGCCGGCAGTGGTCTCATTATAAATCTTTGTGCCGGAGCCAGTGCAAGAATAGCCGTAAGTGCCGCCGGTGGGAACGTCATTGGCGGCGTAGCTGCTGAAGTCCTCGCTCCAGAGTGTAACGGGCTCGTCGTCGTCGTCATCGCCGCCTTGGGCTTCCTCAACGGTGAGGGTGTAGGTGACGGTCTGGGCCTCATAGCTGGCGTTGCCGTCGAAGCTGGCGGAGATGGTGGTGGTGCCGGGGGCTACGAGAGTGATGGCGCCGGTGCTGGCGTCGATGGTGGCTGCATCGGTGTTGCTGCTCTCGTAGGAAACGGTGACGCCGTAGGGGTTGGTCAGCGTGGGGAAGGTGTTGGTGGCGCCGATGGTAGCGGTGTAGGCTGCCGTGCTCCATGTCAGTTCGGGGTCTTGGAGCGTGGGAGTGTCTTCACCCTTATAGAGGCGGGCATCGTCAAAACGGGCGTTGCTGCTGCCTGCCTTGAAATAGAGGGTAACGTTCTGCGTGCCGGCGCTGACGCTGACGGGTATGGTATAGATATAGGGACCTGCCCCCGTGATGGTGGCGTCGCCTAAGGTGGCGCCGTCGGCCGTGGTGGAGACGTTGTTGCGGTTGCTCTTGAAGGTCAGCGTCATATTGCCGTAGTGACCATTCATGGGGATGACGGCAGAGAAGGTCTTGTTGGCCTTGATAAGCAGTTCGGGGCTCTCACCGCCGGCGAGGATGTTGGTGCCAGTCTTGTCCTGCGTCTGAATGGTGGTATTCGTAAGATCGTACTGGTATGTCGTCGTGTTAGCCTCAAAGTTCGTCCCGAAGTCCTCGCTCCAGAGTGTGACGGGCTCGTCGTCGTCATCGCCGCCTTGGGCTTCCTCAACGGTGAGGGTGTAGGTGACGGTCTGGGCCTCATAGCTGGCGTTGCCGTCGAAGCTGGCGGAGATGGTGGTGGTGCCGGGGGCTACGAGAGTGATGGCGCCGGTGGTGGCGTCGATGGTGGCGGCAGCGGTGTTGCTACTCTCGTAGGAGACGGTGACGCCGTAGGGGTTGGTCAGCGTGGGGAAGGTGTTGGTGGCACCGATGGTAGCGGTGTAGGCCGTGGCGCTCCATTCAAGACCAGCGGGGACGGGGTCGCTGGAACCGCCGTTGGAAGAAACAAGGAGGAAGTTGTCCACGCGGGCGTTGTCGGAGGTGGTCGTAGCGAAGGTCAGCGTGATGGACTGTGTGCCGGGAGCCACGGTGACGGGGTAGGTGTAAGACTTACCGTCGTTGACTTTCGTGCCCAGTGTAGCTCCTTCTACAGTAACAGAAACATTCTTGTTGCTTACGAAGGACAGAGTCAGCGTCCCGCTATGGCCATTCATAGGAATGGTTGCGGAGAATGAGCCTGTGTTCTTGCCGATGAGGAGTTCGGGGGAAGTGCCGCCGGCAGTGTTCTCTGCCCAAATCTTGGTGGGGCTTCCGCCATCCACGCAGGCATAGCCGTAAGTGCCGCCGTCAGGCACGGCGTCCTTGGCGTAGCTGCTGAAGTCCTCGCTCCAGAGTGTGACGGGCTCGTCATCATCGTCGTCGCCGCCTTGGGCTTCCTCAACGGTGAGGGTGTAGGTGACGGTCTGGGCCTCATAGCTGGCGTTGCCGTCGAAGCTGGCGGAGATGGTGGTGGTGCCGGGGGCTACGAGAGTGATGGCGCCGGTGGTGGCGTCGATGGTGGCGGCAGCGGTGTTGCTACTCTCGTAGGAGACGGTGACGCCGTAGGGGTTGGTCAGCGTGGGGAAGGTGTTGGTGGCACCGATGGTAGCGGTGTAGGCCGTGGCGCTCCATTCAAGACCAGCGGGGACGGGGTCGCTGGAACCGCCGTTGGAAGAAACAAGGAGGAAGTTGTCCACGCGGGCGTTGTCGGAGGTGGTCGTAGCGAAGGTCAGCGTGATGGACTGTGTGCCGGGAGCCACGGTGACGGGGTAGGTGTAAGACTTACCGTCGTTGACTTTCGTGCCCAGTGTAGCTCCTTCTACAGTAACAGAAACATTCTTGTTGCTGAGGAAAGATAATGTCAGCGTCCCGCTATGGCCATTCATAGGAATGGTCGCGGAAAATGAGCCTGTGTTCTTGCCGATGAGGAGCTCAGGTGAAGTGCCGCCGGCAGAAAGGTTGCTGGTGTAAACCTTGGTGTCACTTCCACCATTGACACAAACATAGCCGTAAGTGCCACCCGTGGGAACGTCGTTGGCGGAATAGGTGTGGAAGTCCTCGCTCCAGAGTGTGTTGGGGTCGTCATCATCGTCATCGTCCTCTTCGGCTGCGAGTACGGTGAGTTGGAAGGTGACAGTCTTGGCAGTATAGCTGGCGTTGCCGGCGAAGATGGCGGAGATGGTGGTGACGCCGGGGGCTACAAGAGAAATGGCGCCGGTCGTGGCATTGACGGTGGCGGCAGCGGTGTTGCTGCTCTCGTAGGAGACGGTGACGCTGTGGGGATTGGTCAGCGTGGGGAAGAGGTTGTCAGTAGCGTTGATGCGTGCGCTGCTGGCGGCTGCGCTCCAGGAGAGTTCGGGGTCTTGGGGCGTGGGGGTGTCTTCGCCCTGATAGAGGCGGGCGTCGTCGAAGCGGGCGTTGTCGCTGCCAGCCTTGAAATAGAGGGTAACGTCTTCCGTGCCGGCGCTGATGCTGACGGGGATGGTATAGACGTAGGGCTTGGAACCCGTGATGGTGGCGTCGCCTAAGGTGGCGCCGTCGGCCGTGGTGGTGACGACGTCGCGGTTGCTCTTGAAGGTCAGCGTCATGTCGCCATAGTGGCCATTCATGGGGATGACGGCCGAGAAGGTCTTGTTGGCCTTGATAAGCAGTTCGGGGCTCTCACCGCCGGCGAGGATGTTGGTGTTGGTAGAGTTCTGCGTCTGAAAGGTGGTGTTCGTAAGATCGTACTGGTATGTCGTCTTGTTAGCCTCAAAGTTCGTCCCGAAGTCCTCTTCCCACAGCGTGCCGGCGGGCTGGTCCCCGGCGGAGGATGAATAAACTACGATGGTGTAGGTGACGGTCTGGGCCTGATAGTCGTCGTTGCCGGCGAAGATGGCGGAGACGGTTGTGGTGCCTGTCGTGCCGGTGAGGGTTACGACGCCGGTGTTGGAAACGGTGGCCACGGCGGTGTTGCTGCTCTCGTAGGTAACGCTCACGCCGTGCGTGTTGGTCAGCGTGGGGAAGGAGGGCGTGCCGCTCTCGTCGATATCTACGGAGAGGTAGGTCTTGCTCCAAGCCAGTTCGGGGGAGGGAGCCTGCTCGCCGCCGTCGAAGAGGAAGGAGATGAGGCCGCCCGTCTCGGTAATCTCCGTGAGGGGGCCGTTGAGGAATTTCTTGCCGTCGCTGTTGTTGTTGTAGAGCGTGGCGGCGGGCGTGGTGATGTTGGTCAGCGAAGTATTCTTGCTTGTGCCGGGGAAGGTGTCGCCGGCCAGGGAGGAGGCGCTGGTGCCGGCCTCGTTGTCGGCGTGGATGATGGTGCCGCGCTGGTGGCTGGACGAGGTGTTCACCTTATTTTGCGTCCAGGCCGTCTGGTTGAAGTCAATGTGGCTCACGAGCAGGCCGTGGCCGTAGGCGCCCTGGTTCCAGCCTGTCTGCTGGATATTCTGCAAGGTGTAGAACTCGTTGCTGTTCGCGTCATTATATATAATGTATGCCTTGGGCGCACCGCTTGTGCTCTGGTCGTTAATGTCGGGCATGCCGGTAATGGTGGCGGGGTCGTCCAGTTCGGTGGGCGTGAGCCAGCCGGCGAACATACGCTCGTAGGCCGTGTAGCCGCAGGGGATGCAGCCGTCGCTGTTGTAGCAGCCGTAGTCCATGATGCTCCAGGAGTCCATGCCGAAATTGTTGCCTTCGGTGTCGTAGAAGTCGGGCAGGCCGAGGCAGTGGCTGAACTCGTGGCACATGGTGCCGATGCCGTCCAGCTTCGTGCCGCTCTTGCCGTCCAGTTCGTTGGAGCAGGCGTAGGTGTTAATCCACTTGCCGTCCTTCTTCAGCTTGCCGGTGCCGTCGCCGTAGTAATTGGCGCTATCGAGGTCCCACTCGTGGGGCCAGATGGTGTCTTCGCTTGCGCCGGAGGCCTCGCCGTAGCCGGCATAGATGACGTACACCTGGTCCACGTAGCCGTCGTTGTCCCAGTCGTAGTCGGCGAAGTTAATCTCGCTGTCATCCACCAGATTGATGGCCTCGATGACCATCTTGGCGGGGTAACTGTCATTGTCGTCGCCGGAGGGCGCACCGTAGTAGGCCATGTTCTGGCTCACCGTCACGGGGCCTACCACGTCGAACGTGAGGTCAAACTGTCCGTAGGACTGCGCCAGGAAGTAGTCGTGCACGCTGCCGTAGTGGCCGTTGCCCTTGTAGCCCACCTCGTTCGCCATGCGGGGGAAGGTGGAGGCCGTGCCGCTCTGCAACTTCTTGTCCTTGAAGTTCACGAGGATGACGAGGCCCTTCTTCTGGCCAATGTAGTTGCCGGAGTTTCCCACCTTGTGCTTCACGCGGCGGGCTTTCTCCATGCTCTCGCGACGCTGGGCGGCCTTGGCACGGCGGGTCTTCATCCGGTCGGCACTGACGAAGTCGTAGGTGCCGTCGGCCTTCTGTTCAACGATGCGGCCGTCGGCCGTGGAGTAGTAGTGGAGGTTCTCATCGCCCCGGAGGGTGACGGTGACCTGTGTGCCGTCGGTGAGGGTGACGGTCTTGCTCACGCGCTTGGCGGGCACGGCAAAGGCCGTGGCGCACATCAGCACGAGCGCGGCGCTCATCAGCGGCCGCAGAAAACGGAAGTGTGTCATGGTGTTATATATATATTGTTTTGTTTGCAATTGCGTATATTTTCATGCAAAACTACAACATTCCCCCGACATATCCAAGCCTTATCTGCTAAAAAACGCTTTTCTTCAGAGAGAAAGCCTTTTTTTTTCATCTCCGCGCGTCGTTTTGAATGTTTTTTGGGGGGATAAGAGGGTGGTTTTTTCTTATTTGCCTCCAGTCCTCCCCTGTAAGGACTGGAGTTTCTCCCTGTAAGGATTGGAGTTTCTTCCTGTAAGGACTGGAGTTTCTCCCTATAAGGATTGGAGTCCTAACAGGGGAGGACTGCAATCCAAAGGGGGCGGATTGCAATCCAAAGGGAGAGGACTGCAATCCAAAGAGGGAGGACTGCAATCCAAAGAGGGAGGACTGCAATCCAAAGAGGGCGGATTGCGGCTGCAGCTTATGTTTTTTTTGCAATCGGCTATACATAAAGAAAAGAGCCAAGGCTCCGTGCCTTGGCTCTTTCTTTTGCTGTCGTGACAATTATGATTAGAGGCCGAGCTTCTTGAGGATGGCCTTGGGCACGGCGTTCTTGTTGACGATGATGTTCATGGTCTTGTAGGCCACGTAGGGCTTGGAGATGTACCAGAAGCCTTTGTAGGGGCCGTAGTCGCCCCAGGAGTTCTTCATCATGAAGTATTCCTTGCCGTTCTGGTCCTTGGCGATGCCGTAGATTTGCATGCCGTGGTCGTCGGTGGTGGTCCAGTTGTCGTAGCCTTCCTGACGGAGTTCCTGGGTGATGACCTTCTCACCGGCGGTGTCGTCGGCAGAGAGTTTCACGCCGGCCTTTTCGCCGGTCCAGCGGCTCTGGTCGGAGCCTACGGAGGACTTCTGCTTGGTGTCGGGCACGGTGGCTACGCACTTGTGCTTGCCGGTGCGGCGGCTGAAACCGTCCTCGCTGACGTCGGCACCCCAGGCGAAGGTGTAGCCCTGGCGCACGGCGTATTCCATAACCTCCATAAACTCGTCGAGGGGCAGGTTGTAGCTGCTGGCCCAGCGCCAGTTGTCCTGGATTTCGAGGATGAAGGGCTCATAGAAGGGGTGATGGGTGTAGGAGGTGAGGGAGATGTAGTCGTCGGGGTTGAGGCCGAGGCTCTGGGCATAGGACTGGGGAGTGTAGGTCTTGCCCTGGTAGGTGAAGTTACCCTCGGGGCAGGTGCCGAAGTAGTCGTCGAGCATGCCCTGGAAGGACTTCTTCCAAGAGGTGTTTATCTTCTTGGCGTCGCTGGTGGCGATGGCCTTGAGGTAAGCCTCCATAGGGGGGAAGAAGTTGGTGAAGTTGAAGAGGGAGTCACCGTAGAGGGTGGTGGGGTAGGGCATCAGGCCTTCGGGCACGAGGCCGTAGTGCTTGAGGCAGTAGATGGCGTCGTAGAAGGAGCCGCCCTGCGAGAAGGAGGCGTCGCCGTGGGTGCGGACGTGGCGGTCGGCGCGGTCGGTGTAGGTCTTGCTGACGAGGTAGCTCTCACAGAGGTCGAGGTCCTCGGGCTTCATCTCGGGGTGCTTCTTGAGGACTTCGCTCTCAAGGAAGGCGAGGGAGGAGTAAGCCCAGCAAGTACCGGAGTTGTTCTGGTTCTTGATGCTGGTGACGCGGTTCTGGATGACGGGAGTGAAGATGAGGGTGTCCTTCTTCTCCTCGTTCTTGGCCTCATCGGCCATTGCGGGTGCAGCGCAGAGGGCTGCAAGGGCGATGATAAAGAGTTTTTTCATAAGAATTAAAGCCTCACCCCGTCAAAGCCACCTTCGGTGCTTTGCCACCCCTCCCCCATAGGGAGGGGAAGAATGCTCTAAAGGTCGTGTCTTTGGGTCGGGGGATGTTGGGCTGTTTAGTTGTTATTAATTAATAAAGAAATGAGTATTCGTAGGATGGTTGTCTTTAGGGTATCTCCCTTCCCCTATGGGGGGAAGGTGTCAGCGGCGGGTGCCGCTGACGGAAGGGGGCTTGGGGTCTGTATCTTTATTTATTGATAAAGGCTTCCACCTCTTCAGCCTTGTACGGTATTCTCTCGGAGCCGAGGAAGCGGCAGCCGTCGGGGGTGATGAGGACATCGTCCTCGATGCGCACGCCGCCGAAATGGCGGAACTCGTTGATGCGGTCGAAGCAAAGGAAGTCCTTGTTCGTGCCCTCTTTCTGCCAGAGGTCGATGAGGTCGGGGATGAAGTAGATGCCGGGCTCGTCGGTGACGACATGGCCCACCTCCAGGCGGCGGCCGAAGCGCAGGGCGTTGGTGCCGAACTGGTCGAGGCGGGGGCGCGTCTCGGCGTCGAAGCCTACGTATATCTGTCCGAGGCCCTCCATGTCGTGGACGTCCATGCCCATCATGTGGCCGAGGCCGTGGGGGAGGAAGAGGGCGTGGGCACCGGCCTGCACGGCCTCTTCGGTGTCGCCCTTCATCAGTCCTAAGGCCTTGAGGCGCTCCGTCATGAGGCGGCAGACGTCGAGGTGGACGTCGAAGTATTTCACGCCGGGCTTGGCATGGGTGAGGGCGAGGTCGTGGCAGTCCACCACGATGTCGTAGATGTCGCGCTGCTGCTGGGTGAAGCGGCCGGAGATGGGCGTGGTGCGGGTGTGGTCGGAACAGTAGTGCTCACGAGTCTCCGCGCCGGCATCGACGAGGAGGAGGCGTCCGGGCTCAAGGGGAGCGGCGGAGGGATAGCCGTGGAGTATCTCGCCGTGCATCGAGACGATGCTCTGGAAGGAGACGATGCTGCCGTGGGAGGCGGCTATGCCGTCGAGCTGTCCGCCGATATAGGCCTCCGTCATACCGGGTTGTGTGGCCATGCGCATGGCGGCGGTGTGCATGAGGTAGCCGATGTGGGAGGCGCGCTCCAGTTCGGCAATTTCCTCGGCGCTCTTGATGGAGCGGAGCTTCACCACGGCGTCGATGAGGCGCTGGCTGCGACCTGCCATCACCTCCTGGCGGTTCTTGCCGAGAAGCTCCATGAGCTGGAGGAGGTTGTCGTGACGGTAGGGGGGGAGGTAGTGTAAAGTTAAAAGTGAAAAGTTAAGAGTGAAAAGTTGGGAGAGGGGCGCCGTGTGGGCTATGCCGCTCTCGGCAGCCATTTCGGCGACGGAGGTGACGGAGCCGTACCATACGATGTCGTCAATGTCGATTTCATCGCCGTAGAGGGTTTCCTGACCTGTGGCGCAGTCGATGGCGAGGACGAGGCCGTCGCGGTGCTGGCCGGTGAAGTAGAGGAAGGTGCTGTCCTGACGGAACTTGTAGGCGTTGGCGGGATAGTTCATCGGGGCCTCGTTGTTGCCGAAGATAAGGATGAGGCCCTCGCCCACCAGTTCACGAAGTTGCTGGCGGCGCTGGATGTAGGTGGATTGTGGGAAAAGCATAGGATAAGAGACCCTCCCCGGCCCTCCCGAGGGGAGGGATCATATAGGGGGTGCTTATTGGGTTGTTAGAATGTTCGGATAATTCCTGTTGAAGTTCAAAAGTTGCGCAAAGTTACGCATTTATCTTTAGATTAGCAAGGAGAAAAGGGGAAAAAGATGATTTGTGGCTTATGAGGGGGTGATTTCGCCAGCAAGAGACTGCAAGAGAAGGGAAATAACCTCTTCCCGCGAGAGGTCGCAGGCCAATAGGACCATCAGTTTGGTGAGCATGGCCTCCCATGTGCTGTCATAGCCGGGCACGACGCCGGCCTCCAGGAGCAGGCGGCTGGTCTGGTAGCGGCCCATCTCCACGCTGCCCTCGTCGCACTGGGTGATGTTCACCACGATGACGCCGCGCTGGCGCAGGAGGTTGAGCTGGTTGAGGAGCCAGGGGCGTTGAGGGGCGTTGCCGCTGCCGAAGGTGCGGAGGATGACGGCGCGCAGGGCGGGGGCGCTGACCTGCGCGGCAAACATCTCCTCGGACATGCCGGGGAAGAGCGTCACGACGACGATGTCGGTGCATAGATGCCCCCTCCCAGCTCCCCCTTTGGGGGAGTGCTGCAAAACGCGTTCGTCAACTTGCTGGGGACTCTCTCCTAAAGGAGTAGCGGGGAGGGGAGCCTTATATATAATATGTGTGCCCGCGGTGGCGAGTGGCGGGAAGTTATGCGTGCGGAAGGCGTTGAAGCCCTCGGCGTTGATTTTCGTGGCGCGGTTGCCGCGCAGGAGCTTACGCTCGAAATAGATACACACCTCCGGCACGCGGGGATGGCCCTCGGCATCGGTGTCGGCGGCCATCTCGACGGCGGTGATGAGGTTCTCGCGGCCGTCGGTGCGCACCTGGCTCACGGGGAGCTGGGAGCCTGTGAAGATGACGGGCTTCGTGAGGCCGGGCAACAGGAAACTCAACGCCGAAGCCGTGAAGGCCATCGTGTCGGTACCGTGGAGCACCACGAAGCCGTCGTAGCGGTCGTAGGCCTCAAGGATGATGTCACGCAGTTGCAGCCAGTGGTCGGGCGTCATGTCCGACGAGTCGATGGGGGGCTGGAACGTGTGCACGTCGATGTGGTGGCCGAGGGTGTAGAGCTCGGGCACGTGCTGCTGGAGCTGCTGGAAGTCAAAACTTTCCAGCGCTCCCGTCTCGGCGTTCTGCACCATGCCGATGGTGCCGCCTGTGTAGATAAGGAGGATATTCATATAGGAGGAGCGCCTCACGTTGCAGGGCGGAGGCTGGCGTAATAAAGCAGTTTGTAGAGGGCGAAGAGGCGCAGCGAGGGCCGTGTGCCCTTTTCCAGATGGCGGCGGAAGCACTTGCCGCAGAGGCGGAAGGTGGCGCGCAGGAGGGGCGCGAGGGCGTAGCGCTTGAGGCGTGCGAAGAGGCGGTGCACGCGGCTGCATTCGCGCAGTTCCGGGGCGAGGGCGGCGAGGGTGCGGAGGGCGGCTTCCGTCTTGCCGAGGAACTGGGCGTTGGTGTCGAGGCCCGTGTGGAGGAGTGCGTTGTCGATGTGGAGGATGGGGATGTCGCGGCGTTGCAGGGCGAGGCCGAAGAGGACGTCCTCGTAGCCGTATTCGCGGCATTGCTCGTCGAAGCGCAGGGAGCGGAATATGTCGCTGCGTATCATAAAGTTGAACGTGCTGAACTCCATGTAGGGTTTAAGGCTCCGTTGCGCCGCGCTGCGGCTCCTGTCGGCCTCGCGTTCGTAGCGGAAACGGAGGGCGCGGGTGGGGTCGGCGCATGCGGGGGCGTGGTAGAGGCCGCCCACGATGACGGGGGCGTTAGAACGCCGCGGGACGGCTCGCTCGGCTTGTGTGTCGTGCGGCTTCTCCTGTTCGTCGCGCGGCTTCTCTTGCTGGCTGTCCGGCTCTTCGTGCGCGTCGCGCGGCTTCGGGTTTTCTGCATTCGCGGCGGCGAGGTAGGCGGCGAGGAAGTCGGGCTTTTCCACCTTGGCGTCGCTGTCGAGGAAGAGGAGCCATTCGCCCCGGGCCTCGTCGGCGAGTAGGTTGCGGATGGCGGCGCGCCCTGCGTTCTCCGTGCGGCGCAGATGGCGGCAGTGGGGCAGTTCGTTGATTTTCAGGTTGGCCACCACACGGTCCTGCTGCTTGCTGCCGTCCTCCGCCACCAGAATTTCATAGTCGATGCCGAGCGCCTCGGCCTGCCCGTGGAGAGCGAGGACGAGAGGGTAGCACACGAAGTCGTAGGTGGGGATTAGGATGGAGAGGGTCATGGGAGAGTTTGTGCGAGAGGTCTTTTAATCTCATGTGCACATTTGTGCATTTTTATGTGCACATATGTGCATAATAGATGGAAAGGGCGCAAGTCTTTATTTAAGGGGCGTTGCGCACGGCTGCATCGGCACGGAGGAGCGCTACTTCTGCGCGCGATGGGATTCCTTCTGCGCCATGCCTTGCCGCAGCACCGTTGTGCGGGCGGAAAGGGGGAGGCGTGCGCAGCCGATTGCTGACTTGCGCTTGCAAAATTAGTGATTATATTTGATGTGAGCAAGGTTTTTGGGGGTAAAGTTTGGCTATGTGGTTGGGAATCGCTAATTTTGTCGCTCAAATGAGTACACGCACGTATGCGTAAGCGCGAAATATATATATGTGTGGCCCTTCTGCTCTCGCTGTTGGGACTCGTGAAGGCTTCGGCGCAGGATGCGCCGGACAGCACCGGCGTGCGCCTGGAGGCTACGCTCGTGACGTGCGCTCCCGGCACGGAGGCTTACGAGGTGTACGGCCATACGGCGCTGCGCCTGCGCAGGACTGACGACGCAAGGCAGGACATGGTGTTCAACTACGGCGTGTTCTCCTTCTCCGAGGACAATTTCATCTGGCGCTGGACGCTGGGCGAGACCGACTACAGCGTGGAACTGCTGCCCTACGACGTCTTTCGCCGCTGGTACGGGGAGCGTGGCCGCGCCGTGAACGAACAGCCGCTCAACTTGCGCCAGGATGAACTGCAAAGGCTTGCCGCTGCCGCCATGACCGACGTGAAGGCGGCGCGCGAGAGCGGCTGGACATACCGCTACAACTTCTTCTACGACAACTGCACCACCCGCGTGATTGACCTCATTGAGAGTTGTCTCGCGCCCGGCTCCCGCATAGAGTGGCCGCAGGCTGAGGAACAGACGTTGCGCGAGATGCTGCACCAGTTTGTGAAGCCCGTGCGCCCGTGGTTGAGCGAGGGGCAGGACCTTCTGATAGGCGTTGAGGTGGATAAGCCCGCACCGATGCGCAGCCAACTGTTCTCGCCGATATGGGCCAGCCACTATGCCGCGCAGGCCAAGGTGGTGCGTCCCGACGGTACGCGGAAAGCCCTCGTGGGCGGTCAGGAAGCGCCGATGAAGGCTGCCGTGGCGGAAACATCGTGGTTGTCGCCTACTGTCGTAGCCGTAGCCGTGTTTGTATTGATTTTCGGCTTGATTTTCTATCGTAGGCGACAGAAAAAAACTCGTAATCTTTGGTGGATAACAGTCGCTGTGCATGT
>JAKSLT010000043.1 GCA_024401055.1 Bacteroidaceae bacterium
CGCTTCATCACGCCCTGGATGGAGGACTGGCGGAAGTTGTCGCTGTTGCTCTTCATCGTGAGGCGATAGACGCCGATGATGACTTCACGCTCGCGGTGGGCATCGTAATGGCTGTTGGCTTCGTAGGCTCCGGCGAGTTGGAGGACACGGTCGGCAATGAAGTCCTTGCGGGTGCGGTTGCTCTCCACGATGGCGCTCATCATCTGCTGGGGCACATCCTGATAGTTGGCAAGGAGTTGCTTGGTGTCCTTGGGGAGGCAGTAGCCGCCGTAGCCGAAGGAGGGGTTGTTGTAGTGGGTGCCGATGCGGGGGTCGAGACCGATGCCCTGGATGATGGCGGCGGCATCGAGGCCCTTGACCTCGGCGTAGGTGTCGAGTTCGTTGAAGTAGCTGACGCGGAGGGCGAGGTAGGTGTTGGCAAAGAGTTTCACGGCCTCGGCTTCTTTCATTCCCATAAAGAGAGTGTCGATGTCGGGCTTGAGAGCGCCTTCCTGGAGGAGCGCAGCGAAGGTGCGTGCGGCTTCCTGGAGGAAGGGTATGTCGGCGATGCGGGAGATGGCGGCGTTCTCATCAGCAAAGCGCGGATTGCCGATGGACTTGGGGCAGCCCACGATGATGCGTGAGGGATAGAGGTTATCGTAGAGGGCCTTGCTCTCGCGGAGGAACTCGGGGGAGAAGAGGAGGTTGAGGCGCTCCACTCCGCGTGCTGCGTACTTGACATAGAGGCTGCGGCAGTAGCCCACGGGGATGGTGCTCTTGATGACCATCACGGCCTGGGGATTGACTTCGAGGACGAGGTCGATGACTTCCTCCACGTGGGAGGTGTCGAAGTAGTTGAGCACGGGGTCGTAGTTGGTGGGAGCGGCGATGACGACGAAGTCGGCGTCGGCATAGGCGGAACGGCCGTCGAGGGTGGCGAATAAAGCCCCCCTCTTATCCCCCCTTTGGGGGGACTTACAAAGCGCGTTGGCATCCCTAGCGGTGCTCTCCCCCAAAGGGGGAGCGGGGAGGGGGCTTCCTACTACCGGTATATATTCGGGGGAGGCGAGGTACTTTTCGATATACTCGTCCTGGATGGGTGAGAGGCGGCGGTTGATTTTGTCCACCTTCTCGGGGATGACATCCACGGCGGTTACTTGATGATGCTGCGCAAGGAGCGTGGCAATGCTGAGGCCGACATATCCCGTGCCGGCTACAGCGATTTTAAGGTCGGAAAATTTATTCATACAAAAACCCTCTTATCCCCCGAAGGGGCAAGACCTGAGAGGGAGAGGTCTTCTTTTTATTCGGCATTAGGCCCGAAGAGACCGAACAACTCGCCGTCGATGCGGCTGGTGATGTCGGCAAAGTCCTCGGGGCGGTTGAGGAAGTCGCAGTTGTCCTTATCGACGATGATGAGGCGGCCGTCGTAGGTGGAAATCCAATCCTCGTAGCGTTTGTTGAGGCCAGAAAGATAGTCGATGCGGATGCCCTGCTCGTAGTCGCGGCCACGCTTCTCAATCTGGGCGATGAGGCCGGGGATGGTGGAGCGGAGGTAAATCATCAGGTCGGGCTTGGCGACGAGCTTCATCATCAGGTCGAAAAGTTCGGAATAGTTGTCGAAGTCGCGGTCGGACATCATTCCCATATCGTGGAGATTGGGGGCGAAGATGCGTGCGTCCTCAAAGATGGTGCGGTCCTGCACGACGATCTCGCTGCCCTGGGAGATGGCCACGACGTCCTGGAAGCGCTTGTTGAGGAAGTACACCTGGAGGTTGAACGACCAGCGCGCCATATCGGCGTAGAAGTCGGCGAGGTAGGGGTTGTAGTCCACGGACTCGTACTTGGGAGTCCATCCGTAATGTTTGGCCAGCAGGCGGGTGAGCGTGGTCTTGCCGCTGCCGATGTTTCCAGCAATTGCGATGTGCATAAGGAGACCCCCTCTTATCCCCCAAAGGGGGAAGACCTGAGAGGGAAAGGTCTGGTTTATGGGGTTAAACTTAACTGAACAATCCAAACAACTCGCCATCGATGCGGTCGGTGATTGCGGCGAAGTCCTCGGGACGGTGGAGGAAGTCGGAGTTGTCCTTGTCGATAACGATGAAGCGGCCGGGGTAGTCCTTGAAGATGAAACGCTCGTAGGCCTCGTTGAGACCCTTGAGGTACTCCAACTGTATGACCTGCTCATAGTCGCGGCCGCGCTTCTGGATGTTGCTGACGAGATGCGGCACGGAGGCGCGGAGATATATCATCAGGTCGGGCTTGTGGGTGAGCGTTATCATCAGTTGGAAGAGTTCCATATAGGTTTGGAAGTCGCGGTCGGACATATTGCCCTGGGCGTGGTTGTTGGCGGCGAAGATATACACGCCCTCAAAGATGGAGCGGTCCTGAATGACGGTGCCACCAGCCTTCTCAAGGTCGAGCATATCGCGGAAGCGCTCTTTGAGGAAATACACTTCCATAGGGAAGGACCATCGGGCGATGTCCTTGTAATAGTCCTCGAGATAAGGGTTGTAAGACACAGCCTCGAACTGCGGCGTCCACTTGTAGTGGTCGGCGAGCATCTGCGTGAGGGTGGTCTTGCCGCTGCCTATGTTTCCTGCTACGACGATGTGCATATTAAAAAGAGACTCACAGCCTCACCCCGTCGCGGCTGCCTATGGCACCGCGCCACCCCTCCCCGAATAGGGAGGGGAAGATTCCACTAAAGGTTTGAAAGAGCGAGTACATTGCGAGGATAGGAGGTTATTGAGTCGTGAAGTTAGGAGTTAATATCTTCAGAAGTATTTCCCCCCTCCCTCGCTCGCAGAGCGAACCCTTTCCCCAACAGGGGAGAGGTGGCGAAGCCGGAGAGAGGCTGGGAGGGGTGGCACGGATTCTCCTCTAAGGGGGGAGGTAGAGGGGGCTTGCCGTGACGGGGAGAGGCTGTCATACCTTACCAATGATTGTAAAGTGCTTGGCAAGTTCGGCCTCGGCGTAGTCCATAAATGTTTCGAGCGACCGGGCGAAGAGGTCGGGGCGCTGCGCGGCGTTGTACTGGAGGAGGTGGCTCATCACGCAGAGAGCGGCCATCTCGTAGAGGCGGCGGGCCATATGGTCGAGGGCATCAGGGGCGGTGGCGTCCTTCACTTTCTGCGTAGCTTGCTCAAGGAGGTCGGCCATGCGGCGGCTACGCTCCTGATAAGGCTGTACCTCTGGTGTGACGGGCTGCTCCTCCATTTCGCGGCAGAGGGCGAGATATACGCCGGAAGTGACATAGCGCGTGGCGGCCACCACCTGCAGTTGCGTAGTGCCCTCGTAGATGGAGGTGATGCGGGCATCGCGGTAGTAGCGCTGTATGGGGTACTCCTTCATATAGCCGCTGCCGCCGTGAATCTGCAGGCCGTCGTAACAGTTTTGGTTACACATCTCCGAGTTCATACCCTTGGCCAGCGGCGTGAGGGCGTCGGCCAGGCGGGCGTACTTCTTCATCTCCTGGCGTTCCTCGGGCGTGAGGACTTCGCCGGCGGCCTTGCGGGTGCGCTCCACGTCCTCCAGGGCCTTATAAATATCTACGTAGCGCGCGCATTGGTACAGGAGGGCGCGGCCAGCATCGAGGCGGGCCTTCATCAAGTCCAGCATATCCTTCACGGCGGGGAACTCAATGATGGCCTTGCCGAACTGGCGGCGCTCACCGGCATAGGCCAGGGCCTCGTCGTAGGCGGCCTGCGAGAGGGCCACGCTCTGCGCGGCAATGCCGAGACGGGCACCGTTCATCAGCGCCATCACATATTTGATCAGACCCATGCGCGTGCTGCCCACGAGTTCGGCGGGGGCGTCGCGGAAGGTGAGTTCGCAGGTGGGGCTGCCGTGTATGCCCATCTTGTTCTCAATGCGGCGCACGTCCACCCCACCCCGCTCCTTGTCGTAGATGAACATCGAGAGGCCGCGGCCATCGGTGGTGCCAGCCTCGGAGCGTGCCAGGACGAGGTGGAGGTCGGCGTCGCCGTTGGTGATGAAGCGTTTCACACCATTCAGGCGCCACTCGCCGGCGGCCTCGTCATAGGTAGCGCGAAGCATCACACTCTGCAGGTCGCTTCCGGCATCGGGCTCCGTGAGGTCCATCGACATCGTGGCGCCGTTGCACACGCGGGGGATGTATTTCTGCCGTTGCTCTTCGCTGCCGAATTCATAGAGTGTGTGGATGCAGTTCTGCAGGCTCCAGATGTTGCTGAAACCGGCGTCACGCTGCGCTATCAATTCGTCGCACATCGTATAAGGCGTGATGGGGAAATTCAGTCCGCCATACCTTCGCGGCATCGTCATCCCGCTTGTGCCGGCCTGATGGAGTACGCGGAGGTTCTCGGCGGTGCCACGGGCGTAGGTCACGCGGCCGCCGGCAAGATGCGCGCCCTCTTCATCCACGCTCTCGGCGTTATCGGCCAGCGTGGTGGCGGCTATCTCGCCCACGATGGAGAGTACGCGGTCGTAGGAGTCCATCGCATCGGCATAGTCCTTGGGGGCAAAGGGAAATTCTTCCCGCTCTTGGAAATTTCCTTCCTTTAGCGCCACAATGCGCTCCATCAACGGATGATGGAGTTCAAAGTAAAGTTCAGGATGGTCTGTATAGCAATTCATAATAGACCCCCCAGTCCCCCCGAAGGGGGGCTCAAAAAGATACCGATGTGCGCGAGACATATCTTTTTGAGTATCACTGTTGGAGGGGCACAGTTTTTAGGTTTGACTTTATCTGGATTAATGTTTGTTCAAGATGACAGATGACTTCTTCGTTGCTAAAGCGGAGCACCTGAAAGCCACAGCGATTCAAGTATTCGGTTCTGGCCTTATCCCACGCCTGCTGCTCTTCTGTGGCATGATATTCTCCATCCACTTCTACGATAAGACGGCAGGGGAGGCATGCAAAGTCAACGATGTAATCTCCTATTATATATTGAAAGCGGAATCTGTATCCGAGTCTGTCGCCACGAAGATGTTGCCAGAGAAGGGCTTCAGCCTCGGTAGGATTGTCCCTAAGTTCTTTTTGAAATTCCTTATGTTGCCTATAACTCACAGGATGAGCCCACACATATCCGGGCTCTACTTTCTTCGGAACCCCAAATCCCAATGCCTCTTTTTCATTCACATCCTCCTTTCGGGGGGCTTGGAGGGTCCTCTCTTTCTCATCCATCTTTTTCCAATGGTTCAGACATCCCCCCTCCGGGGGGCTTGGGGGGTCTTTTTTAGCAACTTCGGCACGACATCTTCCACGCGCCCTGTTATGACGTAGTCGGCCAGCGCGTTGATGGGGGCGTCGGGGTCGGTATTGATGCTCACGACAATGCCGCTTTCCTTCATTCCGGCCACGTGCTGTATGGCACCGCTTATGCCGCAGGCGATATAGAGTTTCGGTCTTACGGTGACGCCGGTCTGGCCTATTTGCAGTGCGGGCTCACAGAAGCCGGCGTCCACGGCAGCGCGACTCGCGCCTACCTCGCCGTGGAGTTCCTTGGCCAGAGCGCGGAGGAGGTCAAAGCCCTCCTTGGAACCTACGCCGTAGCCACCGGCCACGACAACGCCGGCTCCTTTAAGATTTGTAGGCAACTGCTCCACATGGCGTTCCAGGACGCGTACGACACAGTCCTCGGCCGTGACATACCGGGCCACATCGGGATACGCCACCTCACCCTTGTAGTCGGCATCGCGCACCTCTGCCCGCATCACCCCGCTTCGGACGGTGGCCATCTGCGGCCGGTGCTCGGGGTTCACTATCGTGGCCACGATGTTGCCCCCGAAGGCGGGGCGAATCTGATAGAGGAGATCCTTATACTCATTTCCCGTGCGCGGGTCGGTATAGTCGCCGATCTCAAGCGCGGTGCAGTCGGCCGTCAAGCCGCTGGTGCAGGCACTGCTGACGCGCGGTCCGAGGTCGCGCCCTATCGTGGTGGCTCCCATCAGGCAAATCTGGGGCTGCTCTTCGCTGAAGAGGCGCGAGAGAAGGGCTGCGTGAGGCTGCGTGGTATATGGAGAGAGCACAGGGTCATCAAAAACGAAGAGGCGGTCCACGCCGTAAGGGAGAATCTGCTTCTCCACCTTCCCGCGCACACCGCTGTCAGCCACGACGGCTTCAAGATTCACAGCAAGACGGTCGGCCAAAATACGACCTTTGGTAAGGAGTTCAAAGCTCACGTCTGCAAGCTGCCCCTTGTCGGTTTCACAATACACGAATACGCTGTTCATCCTGCCGTTATCCTATTATGTGGTTAGCAATAAGTTCTTTCATCAAGCCGTCCAGTTCTGCCTCATCGGCTGTCAGCCGGCGGCTTTCCTTGGCCTTGAACACGATGTTCTGCACAGCCTTCACCTTCGTGGGCGACCCTTTCAGGCCACACTGCTCCAGATCGGCCTCCACATCCGCGGCGCTCCACTGGCGCATCACGCCGTCGGGCGCAGGCTCTGTGTGCTTATGCGTCAGCACAAGTTTGGCATTACACGGCCGGCACTTGGCTGCATCGCCCACTATCGTCAACAGGCACGGCACGGGGGCCTCTACCCTTTCCACGCCGCCGTCGATGCGGCGCACGAGGCTCACGCGGCCGTCGGCCAACTGCTCTATGCGCTCCACGCACGTCACTTGCGGCAAGGCGAGTTTCTCTGCCACCTGCGGTCCCACCTGTGCCGTGTCGCCGTCAATGGCTTGGCGGCCGCACAGGATAAGGTCGGGCGTTCCTATTTTCCGTATGGCGCAGGCCAGGGCATAACTCGTGGCCAACGTGTCGGCACCGCCCAGTGCGCGGTCGGTAAGGAGCACGGCATCGTCGGCGCCGCGATAAAGGCTCTCCCTCAACACCTCGGCTGCCTTCGGCAGGCCCATCGTAAGAACAGTGATGCGCGCTCCCTCGTGCTCCTCTTTCAGGCGCAGCGCCAGTTCAAGGGCTGCGAGGTCATCAGGATTGAAAATGGCAGGCAGAGCGGCGCGGTTCACTGTGCCTTCGGGCGTCATCGCATCGGGCCCCACACACCGCGTGTCGGGCACTTGCTTGACGAGGACTAATATGTTTAGGGACATATATTATATAGTAATGTGCGGCAAAGTTACAAAAAAACGCCTAAACGGCCAAATATTTTCCGCAGTTTAAGACAAAGTGCAACGCATCTGCGAGCCAGCCTGAATGTTTTCCCACATTTTACAATCGCTTCCAGCCTTGTCACGTCGTTTTACAGCCTCACCGGATGCTTCACAAGCGCGCGCCAAGCCCCTGCCGTCTCCGTTCGCGACAAGTCGCCCGGAATAATGCCCAAGGCCAGAAAAAGCTGCCCAGAGTTCCCCAAGAGCGCCCGCCTGTCCTGCACGGACTACCCCGCACCCACATTCTCCCGTTTCTGCGCCTCATCCTTTCATTACACAACCTAGGTTGTTTGATTACACGACCTAGGTTGTTTGATTACGCGACCTAGGTTGTTTGATTACGCGACCTAGGTTGTTTAATCACGCGACCTAGGTTGTTTAATCACGCGACCTAGGTTGTGCGATATTGCTGCCGGCGAAAGAAAACAGAGTCAGCCCATTCGGAACAGTTGGCAGAGCATCTGTTGCAGGGAAACGGGACGTGCGAAAAGACGAGTTCATTGACGGCTTCTCTTTTTGGGACGCGCAGGGGACGTGTACCCTGCAAAGGACATGCCCTTCCGGCGCTATTTATAGCAAATATTCCACAAAATTACCGAAAGACTAAAAAATCAGCAAAATCTGCTTTGCCGTATCAGCTATTATTTGTAACTTTGCAACGCATTGTAACATTACCGTCCGGGCCTCGCTGCACCTTGCACTCCTGTCCGGCCATCACCGTATCACTGGCGAGCTATTTTCCACAGCCCTGACCGCTATAAATTCTCTCATACTATGGACAGCCCATCTCCTAATTTTTCCGATTTGATGCAACTGCGCAAAGACGGCCTCGTCGTGCAGACGGAGCGCGAGATACGCGAGGAGAAATACCGCATCATCGAAGCAGAAATCCAGCGCCGACTGGACATGTACGAGCGCTACTACGGCAAATTCGTGTCGCAGGAGGAGCGCAACGACTACTACGTCTATATCGACCGCAAGATACGCGGCAAGGAAATAACCGACGGCGGCTTTTACCCCGAGGCCATCCGCGAGAAGATGCTGCAAGTGAGGCAGCTCATCACCGAGCTCTTCGAGATGGGCGTGGACGAAAGCGTGCTGGCCGATCTCATCAGGCCTCAACGCACCCTGTCGCGCCTCTACATCACACACGACTACCGCATCTTCCTCCCCGAGTTCAACAATCAGGAGGTGGACCTCTCGCCCCTGCCACGCGCCGTGTTCATTCTCTTCCTCCACCACCCGGAAGGAATTGTATTCAAGGAGATTGGAGATTATTTCGTGGAGCTTCTCTCTATCTACAAGGTCATCATGGGCTCCCGCTTCAACGAGCTAAGGGCACGGGCGTCGCTCACGGCCCTGTGCGACCCGATGAAGAACTCTCTCAACGAAAAGTGCTCCCGCATCCGCGAGAAATTCTTCGAGATTCTCTCCCCCGACGCTGCCCCACTGTACTGCATTGACGGTGTGCGCAGCCAGCCCAAACGCATCATGCTGCCTTCGGCACTGGTGAAATGGGAGGATAAATAATTTGAAATTTTTCAAAATACCATCATGAGCAACTATATCGTATCAGCCCGCAAGTACCGCCCGATGACCTTCGACTCCGTGGTGGGACAGCAGGCGCTGACCACCACGCTGAAGAATGCCATCAGCACGGGCAAGCTGGCACATGCCTATCTCTTCTGCGGCCCCCGTGGCGTAGGCAAGACGACATGCGCGCGCATCTTCGCCAAGACCATAAACTGCGAAAACCGCAACGAGGCTGGCGAGGCCTGCGACCAGTGCGAGAGCTGTCAGGCCTTCAACGAGCAGCGCTCCCTCAACATCCACGAGCTCGACGCTGCCTCCAACAACTCCGTAGATGACATGCGCCAACTCATTGAGCAGGTGCAGGTGCCGCCACAGATTGGACGCTACAAGGTGTTCATCATCGACGAGGTACACATGCTCTCCACCGCCGCCTTCAACGCTTTCCTCAAGACGTTGGAAGAGCCGCCCTCGCACGCCATCTTCATCCTCGCCACAACCGAGAAGCACAAGATTCTGCCCACCATCCTCTCCCGTTGCCAGACCTACGACTTCAACCGCATGGACGTGCCGCAGACGGTGGCCCACCTCAAATTCGTGGCAGGGAAGGAAGGCATCGCCTATGAGGAGGACGCCCTCAACCTCATCGCCCAGAAGGCCGACGGCGGCATGCGCGACGCCCTGTCTATCTTCGACCAGGTGGCCTCGTTTACCGAGGGCAACATCACGTACCAAAAGGTTATCGAGGACCTCGGCGTGCTGGACTATGATTACTACTTCCGTCTGACTGAGCAACTCTTGGCCGCCGATGTAAAGGGTTGCATGCTCACGCTCAACGACATCCTCACCCGCGGATTTCAGGCCAACCACTTCATGAGCGGTCTGGCCAACCACTTCCGCAGCCTCCTCGTGGCCCGCGACGCGCAGACGCTCCATCTCCTCGAAGGCAGCGACAACCTCCGCCAGCGCTATGCCGAGCAGGCCAGAAAGTGCCCGCCTAAAATGCTCTTCGGCGCCTTGCGCCTCTGCAACCAGTGCGATATCAACTACCGCCAGAGCAACAACAAACGTCTCCTCGTAGAACTCACTCTCATACAAGTGGCGCAGCTCTCCGACACCTCTGCCGAAGACGCGCCAGGCTCTGGGCTTGGCCCTACGAAGATTCTTAAACCCATATTCCAGGCACTGATGGCCGCTGCCGCCAGTGCCCCTGCGGCCATCACGCCCCAACAGCCCGCAGCCCAAGCTCCCAACGACACGGTCACAACCGCTACGGCAACGACGCCCGCGCAGAGCCACCCCACTCCGGAACCGCAAAAGGCCGCCGAACTATACAGCAGCCATGAAGGCCGCCGAAAAGTGAGCATCACGCGCCGCCCAAACGTCCAAAGCCACGCCCCGCAGCAGACAAAGGAGACCGCTACGGCCGTCACGCCTGCCAGCCACGCCGAAGAACAGCACAACACGCCCTTCAACAGTGAGCATTTCAACTACCAATGGAAAGAATTCATTGCCACCATGCCTATTGAGGAAAGGGCCAATGCCGAAAGGATGAAAAGCATGACGCCTATCATCAAAGAAGGCTGCAACGACGTGGAGATAGTGGTAAACAACCAGCGCGTGAAATCCTATATGGACAGCTTGCTGCCCCGCCTCCACGAACACTTGCGCCGACAACTGAACAACAGTTTCGTGCAAGTGAAGTTCACCATCAACGAGTCGGAGTCAGAAACGGTTCTCCACACGCCCCAAGAGATTCTGAAGGCTTTGGAAAAAGACAGCAAAGAACTGGAGACTCTCGTAGAGAAACTCAAACTCGAAATCTGCTAAGCAATTATCGTATAATCCCTAATCGTATAATCCCTAATCCCCCCATCCTCCCCCCTCGGGGGAGTTAGAGGGGGGCTTCCCTCCCCTTTATGAACAAATACATCACTGTAGCCTACGACCTCCTCGCCACCAATGCGGAAGGACAGGAGGAACTCCTCGAACAGGCCCCCGCCGAACACCCTTTCCAGTTCATCAGCGATATGGGCATGGCCCTCGACGCTTTTGAAAAGCACATCGCCCCGCTCGCCGAGGGCGACACCTTCGACTTCACTCTCCAGCCCGAAGAGGCCTATGGCCCCTACGTGGAAGAGCGCGTCATCGACGTGCCGAAGAGCGTCTTCACAGTGGACGGCAAGTTTATGGAGGATAAGATTTTTGAGGGCAACATCATCCCTCTCATCAATGAGGACGGCTATCATTTCTATGCCGTCGTCGTAGAGGTAGGCGCCGACAGCGTACGCCTGGACTGCAACAACCTCTATGCCGGCAAGACGCTCCACTACACCGGCAAGGTCGTCACCTCCCGCCCCGCCACCGACAAGGAAATCACCGAGGCCATCCAAGGCTTCGCAGGCGAAGGTTGCGGCGGTGACTGCAGCGGCTGCAACGGCGGTTGCGGAGGCTGCGGCGGCTGCAAGTAAGAAAAATCCGAAATCTCGAAACCTCGAAATCTCGAAACCTCGAAACCTCGAAACCTCGAAACCTCGATAATCCGATAACTCCCCAAGATGAACACCTTCGGCCAAATCTTCCGCCTCACCTCCTTTGGTGAGAGCCACGGCCCCGCCATCGGGGGCGTGATAGACGGCATGCCCGCCGGCGTAGAGGTGGACTTGCGCTTCATTCAGCAGCAACTCAACCGCCGCCGCCCGGGACAGAGCGCCCTCACCACCAGCCGCAAGGAGGACGACGCGCTGGAAATCCTCAGCGGCGTATTCGAGGGCAAGACCACTGGCACGCCCATCGGCTTCATCGTGCGCAACACCGACCAGCGTTCCGCCGACTACGAGGAACTGCGCCACATCTTCCGCCCCTCCCACGCCGACTTCACCTATCAGGAGAAATACGGTATCCGCGACTTCCGCGGCGGCGGCCGTGCCTCGGCCCGCGAGACCATCACCCGCATCGTGGCCGGCGCCTTCGCCATGCTCGTGCTCCGTCAGCACGGCATAAATATCCAGGCCTACACCTCGCAGGTGGGCAACATCGCCGTTGACGTGCCCTACACCGAACTGGACCTCACCCTCACCGACGCCTACCCCGTGCGCTGCCCCCACCCCACCCGCGCAGCCGAGATGGAGACACTTATCCGCAAGGTACAGGCCGAGGGCGACACCATCGGCGGCACAATCACATGCGTCGTGACGGGTTGCCCCGCAGGTCTCGGCGAGCCCGTCTTCGGCAAGCTCCACGCCAACCTCGCCGCCGCCATGCTCTCCATCAACGCCTGCCACGGCTTCGACTACGGTGCCGGCTTTGAAGGCATCGCCCAGCGCGGTTCCCAGCAGAACGACACGCACTACACCGACAACCGCAGCGGCGGCATTCTCGGCGGCATATCCACGGGCAAGGACATCTACTTCCGCGCCCTCTTCAAGCCCGTCGCCACCCTTCTGCGCGAGCAGACCATCACCGACGAAGAAGGCCGCACCACTACCTTCACCGCCCGTGGTCGCCACGACCCCTGCGTCCTTCCCCGCGCCGTCCCCATCGTAGAGGCTATGACCGCCATCGTCCTCCTCGATGCCCTGTTGCTGGCCAGGACAAACAAACTCTAACACCCGCCGGCCTCACTCCTTATTTATAATATACGCGTACACACGCGCAAAGTACATTTTTCGCTACATTGCTACATTGCTACATCCCTGCCTCTATACAAAACGCGCCGCCAAGGACTTCCTCGGCGGCGCATTATGTATAATGTAGTATCTCTTAGCGCATCAGCACTTTCTTCGTCGTGCCGTCATTCATCTTCTGCAAGTTAATGCCGCGAACCTTTGTTTTCTGGCTTACCTTGCGGCCCGTGAGGTCGTAGTTCACTGCCGTCTCTGCTTCATCGTCGGCAGCCACACTCTCCACGCCGTCCGTCGTCTTGGTGTAGGTCACGGTGATAACGTAGTTCTGAATCTTCACATTCGTCGTGTAGCCCGCATACGTAGCTTTGACATCGCTCGCTTGAAGTTGTTTCTTAGTGGTAAACTTGGCACCGTCGGCATAACTCTTGCCGTCGATAGTCACCTTGGCATCCTTGGGAGCATTCACAAACTTAACCGTATAATCATAAGTGATGGCCTCAAAGCTGGCCGTCAGCGTCACGTTCTTCGTAGCCTTGAAAGTGTAAGGATTGGCCGTGCTGCCGTCGCTCCACTTCACAAAGCGGTAGCCCGACTTGGGTGTAGCCGTCAGTGTCACGGTCTTGCCTTCCTCGTAAGTTCCGCCGCCGGAGACGGTGCCCATCGTCGTGTTGGAAGATTTGACGGTGATGGTATAGGTCGTGGGCGGTATCTTCTCAAAGGTAGCCGTCAGCGTCACGTCCTTCGTTGCCTTGAAAGTGTAAGGATTGGCCGTCGTGCCGTCGCTCCACTTCACGAAGCGGTAGCCCGACTTCGGCGTAGCCGTCACCGTCACCGTCTTGCCTTCCTCGTAAGTGCCGCCGCCGGAGACGGTGCCCATCGTAGTGTTATTGGAAGACACGGTTACGGTATAGTTGGCCACTTGTTTCTTTACACGAATCACCACACGCTCGTTGGCGGAGAAGGTTGTGCTTGTCTTACGGTCGGTAAAGGTGAGCTTAGTCTCGCTAATAACAAGTTTGGGATTATTGCTCAGTAACAGCTCGGCCGTTTTGGTGCTGGATTTTGCTTCCACCTTTTCCTGACTATAAGCCTGTAAGGAAAACAGGGAAAGAAGCAATAAGGGTATAATATGTTTCATCCGTTATTCTTGTTTTAAGGTTGTTGTATTACTAATATATTATGGTTAAGAAAATTTATTCCTTTTTCGCTTTATTGGATGTTTACTTCTAAATATATTACTGTAGATGGTGAAATATTAGCATATGATGCAATATATGTTACACCATCAATTATATAATTACTGAAAGCATTTATCCCTACTGGTGCAGTTCTGCTTTCATTTGCAAATGTCTTTATTTTGCTTTTATATTCATATGGGAATAATAAAGTACAATTTAAACTGCCATTAGCTCGCCAGCTATCACCAGTTTTCCATGGACATATTGCGGATTTAACACCGCCATTTGCTAAAATAGCGTTAGTATCTATATTAGTAAATTGTATGTTGTCATCATCCCATGTACCAATTAAATCGCCATCACCAATGTACCAATAGTATTCCTGTTTTACCACCACGCTATCCACATCGCTGGCAGCAGATTCCTTGACGACTTTTCCATTTTTCATTACCTGCACCTTCTTTGCCTGAGCAGTAGTAACAGCGTACACCACGCTGTCTGCTTCTTCAGGCTTAAAGGTTTCTACTGTCTTGTCCTTCTTATAGACAACGACTTGCTGCGCTTCCGCAGCCAATCCGAGCATCGCCAACAACGACACAAGGAGCAACTTGATTGTTTTCATAATGTCTTATGGCGGCCTACGAATCCCCCCGACTCGGCCCTTTTCTAAATGGTGAACGGATACAAGAAAAGCGTAGGGACTCGTCCTTACTCACCTAATTCATGGTATCGGCAAACACCATCTCGGAAATGAATAAGAATATAGCAACCCCACGCCGATATGTAATCGCTATGCGGCGCGGAGTGCCGTATGCAACGATACATACAGGTGGGCGTTACATACCCTCTATCCTTCCGATTTGAAATTGCCGATTTCTGAATTAAGGATAAAGCGTGGAACGCCTTCTTGACAGACACTTTCTCGCGTCTGCGCTGCAAAAATACAAACTAATCGTGAGATAGCCAAATAAATATGACAAAAACGCATGCGGCGGCGTCAAAACGCGAAATGCCGTAGGCATGAGAAAGGGTAGCCAGCCATGAGTGCAGCGTTAGGACTGGTCGGGATTGCGACGCACGATGCCCTTGCCGTCAGGTAAGGGATTGTCGCCTACCTAAAGGCAGGCTTCCCCCTTTCGCTAACGACCAGCCATTGCGTCCTCCCTGCGGTCGTCTTTATGGCTGGCTACCCTATCTCATGCCTACGGCATTATATTTACATTTATTGCTGTCCGGGGAAAGTTGAAATCTCTTAGCATTGGGCTGAAGGCCCTTAATTGTAGAGCCTAGGGCAGAGTGACCGAAGGGAACGCCGCCCTAGGTTGTATGGTTATCGCACTTACAGTCGCCGCATCGCGGCATAATTGTTTCGGGGCAGCGCCCCATTGCACTGGTCTATAGGACAAATCCCCCCCTCCGCCGCTTCGCGTCACCTCCCCCCAGGGGGAGGGATACTTACACAGCGTCTGCAATCAAAAACCTAGGGCGGCGTTCCCTTCGGTCACTCTGCCCTAGGCTAGGATGTTTCGGGCTTTCAGCCCTTTCATAAAGGGTAAGCCCCTACTATTGGTAATCTCTCAAATTACCTGCTTTCTCAAACGATACGAAAGATTACATTCTTTTTCCCCGGACAGCAATAATTACAACATCTATCTTGCTCTTTGGGATAATAATAAAGAGACAGCCCCCACGGACATCCGTAGGGGCTGCTTCGTTATTGTTATTGTTTGAGGTAAGGCTTACATTCTGCCGCCGGGGCCACCGCCCATGCCGGAGGGACGGCCGCCGCCCATACCGCCGGGGCCGCCCATACCGGGACGACCGCCCTGGGTCTGCTCCATTATCTGACGGGGCTCGTCGGGACCTTGGTGGAGCTGGTTGGCTTTCTTCTCGGCCTTGCTGGCGTGCTTGCTCTGCGTGTCGGCATCGGTGGCATGGGAGCCGCCGAAGACGTTGAGTTTGTAGATGACGTGGAGCATGCAGTAGGAGTTGAGGGCCATGTGCCAGGAGTCGCTGCGCATCGTGGCGTTGATGGTGCGGGAGATGTTGCTCTGCTGGCCGAGGATGTCGTAGAACTGCAGCATGATGGTGAGCGCCTTGCCCTTGAGGAAGGACTGGGATATCTGGGCATTCCAGAGGAGCTCGTTGGTGTTCATGTTGGCTGCGGAGTAGCCGCGGCGGGAGTTCATGCGTATGTCGGTGCTGACGGCAAAGCCGCAGTCGAGGGCGACGTTGGCGGAGATGCCGTAGTCGAAGCCCCACGTATCGAGGTTGCCGTTGGACTGGAGCTTGGAGCGGGCGTGCTGGTAGTTCACGCGGCCATTGGCGCTGATATCCCAGATGGGCTGGCGATAGGTGAGGGTGAGGTTCTCGGAGAGGTTGGTGTTGCGGTTGACGTTGATATACTTGTCAGGATCGCTGTTGATGAAGTCCATCGTCTGGCGGAAGAAGTCGTTGATGCTCTCGTTGGTGAAGACGGTGGGGAGGGAGATGCCGGGGTCGGCGTCGGTGCGGACATAGGCCGTGTTGCGGTTGAAGCGGAAGTTGGTGCTGGTGCTGATGTTCCAGAGTTTCTCATAGCCGAGGCCGGAGTTGAACGTGAGGCCGGCGGAGGTGTTCCACTGTCCCTTGATGTTCTGGGGCGCGGAGAAGGTGCGGCCCGTCTCGCGGTCGTACACGCTGAGGGTGGAGATGGTGTTGCGCGTGTGGCTGAAGGAGTAGTTGGCGGCCCACGACTGCTGGCGGTCAACGTTATAGTCGTTGAAAGAGGCGCGGAGGTTGTTGTTCCACGAGGGCTTCAGGCCGGCGTTACCCGTTGAGATGCGGAGGGGGTTACTGGTGTCGATGACTTCGAGAAGGTTGGTCATGGAGGGCTGGGAACTGCTGCTGTTGAAGTTGAACTCAAAGCGGCGGTTGCGGGTGATATTCCAGCGGAAGCGCACCTGCGGGGAGATGTTGAAGATGGTGCGGGTGACAAGGGTATCCACGGCGCCCTTCTGATAGTCCATACGGGTGTGCTCGGGGTTGAAGGCGAGGCCGGCGTTGAGGTTGATGCCGCGGTCCTTGTCGTTGTAGCGCAGGCCGAGGTTGACGGCGTGGTTGTCGTACTTGTAGGTGGCATACTGCGAATTCTGCTCGTCGCGGATGGCGGCATAGACGTCTTCTTCGCTCATCTGGAGGAACTCGTTGAGGAGTTCGGTGGTGCCGGGCTGCTCGTTGTCAACATAGCCGGTGCGGTCTTCGTCGTAATGGTAGTAGCCCGTCCACTGTCCCATGATGTCGGTCAGCGACTTGGGCTCATGAAGTTGCCAGAGGGTGCGGCGCTGGTCGTTGAAGCGATGGGTGAAGTTGTAGCGCAGTTCGCCGAAGAGGTTGCCGACGATGGGCTCCACATAGCCGCCGCCTACGCGGACGTTCCAGTTGACGGAGGGCGTGGTGGTGAACTGATGGGTGGAGTTAGCCTTGGTCCAGTCATAGACAGGAGCGTCGGCGGTGCCGCCGATGCGCTGGCGCGTCACGACGTCGGCCTTGCTGTAGCTGCTGTTGTGGCTGCGGCTCCAACCGCCGCTGGCCTGGAGGGAGAGGTTGCGGCCCTGCTTGCCGATGAGGCGGCGCGTCATGGAGAGGTTGGCACTCACGTTGTGGCTATGGCTCTCGGAGCGGGAGAGGTTCTCGCGGAGGTTGACGAGGAAGTCCTCGTAGGTCTTGTCAGCCTTCAGCTTGCGACTGGTCATATTGAAATACTGCGCGAGGACGGAGTCGGACTCTTCTATTTCCTTGCCGTCGCCGAAGCGGCCCTTTTCAAAGGGATCCTCGTCCAGCGTTGACGAGAGCGAGTTGTTGCGGCTGCGGCTCTTGCTCCACGAGTAGCTGGGACGGAAGCTGATGCTCGTCAGCGAGTCGGGGCTCCATTGCAGGCGGAAGCTGCTGTTGACGTTCTGCGAGAGGCTCTTGCCCCAAGAGTGGCTGTTGCCGAAGGAGTGGTCGCGGCCCGTGGTGAGGAAGGTTTCGGAGGAGGTGGTGCTCTCCGTCTCGTTGTCACGGCGGTTGTAGCGTACGTTGCCGCCGAGTTCTACGCGGCCGCCTTCAAAGCGCTTCTTGCCGTTCTCCCAAGAGAAGTCGAAGCCCACCATGGTGTTCTTGTTGATGCCGTTTCCGCCACCGCCGCCACCCATGCCGCGGGGGCCGCCGAAGCCGTTGTCGCCGATATTGTTGTGGGAGGCGATGAGGGTGACGCGACCCTTCTCCGTGAAGCGGCTGACGAAGATCTTGCCGCTGTAGAGGAAGCGGTCGTGATAGTCCCAGCCGCCGGCAACGTCCATATTGCTTATCCACGACTGGTTGAGCTCGTTCTTCGTCATGATGTCGAGGACGAAGGAGTCCTCGCCGTCGTCTATGCCGGTCTGTTCGGCATAGTCGCTTTTCTTGTCGTAGGTCTTTATTTTCTTGACGAGGTTGACGGGCAGGTTCTTCATGGCGGTCTCGGTGTCGCCCTTGAAGAAGTCCTTACCGTTGACGAGTACCTCGTTCACCTTCTTGCCGTTGATGGTGATGCTGCCGTCATCGCCCACCTCGGCACCGGGAAGCTGCTTGACGAGGGCTTCCAGCGTGGCGCCCTCGGCCGTGCGGTAGGCATCGGCATTATACATCGTGGTGTCCTCCACCTGCTGCACCTTGGCCACGGCGGCTCGCACGATGGCGGCCTGCAGCACGTAGGAGTCGGAGTACATCACGAGGTCGCCCAACTTCAGCGTATCGGGGGCCGTCTTCAATGAGTCGGGCGTCTGTTCGGGCAGTTCAAGGTCCTGATAGATGCTGCGGTAGCCGATGTACGACAGGCGCAGGCGGTACTTGCCGGCCTTGTCGTAGTTCAGCTTGAAGCTGCCGTCCTCACTCGTGTTGACACCCTTCAACATCGTGTCGTCGGAGGGCCTCACGAGGCGCACGGTGGCGTAGTCCAGGCCCACGCTGTCCTCGCGGTCGATTACGCGGCCCGTCAAGACGTAGCCTTGAGCGTCGGCCATGAGGCAGAACATCATAAAGCCGAGAAATAAAGTCAGTCGTTTTGTAAAAAACTTCATATTACTTTGTTCTTAGTATATTTTCTTTGCGAAATTACACATTATTATTTATATACAGGGCACTGCCTTTCATTTTTTCCTCCGTTTGCCGCACATTTAACTTTTTTTTTGCCTTTTTGCTCACGTTCTCTTTGCACTTCGCCTGCTGCGCGGCATTTTTGTCGGCCACAAGACAAAGTCTCCCGGCCCGAAAGCGTTGCTTATACCTATATGACCCATGAAAGATGCAAAAATAAAATTAAAAAGTGATTTTTTGTTTTTTCTTCCTCCTCTTATCCGCCCCTTTGGCACCGTTTTTTGACGCTTGCGCCCGGAAAAGCGAAGAAAAGCGCGTCTTTCCTTTGCTTTTCTCCCACTTCTTCGTATATTTGCAAGGCAAAACGCAAAGCCTTATGCAAGCTCTCTACATTTCCCGCATCGAAATCGACAGCCTCTGGCAGGGTCACAAGCACATCGAGTGGCAGCTGCGCCCGGGCGTCAACGTGCTCAGCGGCCGCAACGGCGCAGGCAAGAGCACCATCCTCAACCGCATCATCAATCACCTCCAGGCGCTGCCCCAGAGCGGCACTATCATCACCGGCGAACAGCCCGGCGGCGTGCACGTTGAGTTCGAGCCCCGCGAAGCCACGGCCATACGCTACGACATCGTGCGCTCCTTCGACCGCCAGCTCATCAAGATTGACAACATCCTCAACAACACGGAGATAAAGATACGCACCGAACTCGACTGGCAGCTCTACCAGCTCCAGCGCCGCTACCTCGACTATCAGGTGAACATCGGCAACCGCATGATTGCCCTCCTCACCTCCGGCGACGCCTCCGCGCAGCAGCAGGCCGCCGAGGCCGCGCGCCAGAAGACGCTCTTCCAGGACATGGTCGATAAGCTCTTCGCCGACACCGGCAAGACCATCGACCGCTCCAGCAACGAGCTCCGCTTCCTGCAATACGGCGACACGCTCCTCCCCTACCTCCTCTCCAGCGGCGAGAAGCAGCTCCTCATCATCCTCCTCACGGCTCTCACCCAGGACCTCCAGCCCTGCGTATTCTTCATGGACGAGCCCGAGGCCAGCCTCCACTTCGAATGGCAGAAGTCCCTCCTCCAGATGGTCAGCAACCTCAATCCCTACGCCCAGATTATCCTCACCACCCACTCCCCCGCCGTCATCATGGACGGCTGGCACGACTGCGTGACGGAGGTGGAGGATATTGTAAAAGAAAGTTAACAGTTAAAAGTTAACAGTTAACAGTTTAGAGTGAACAATTAAAAGTTGCCCTTCACCTCAAGAATATTCCCCTCCCTTTTCGGGGAGGGGCGGCAGAGCACCGAAGGTGGCTCTGACGGGGTGAGGCCTTCCGTTGTCCGTTGTCTGTTGTCTGTTGTCCTAATATGGGCTTACTCAAATACCTCTCTTCCGAATACGTTCAGGCCGCCAATACGCTCAAGGGCGGCCGCCGGCGCATCGTGGCCTACGTGGAAAGCTACGATGACATAGCCTTCTGGAGCCAGATACTGCGCCAGTGGGAGACGCCCGAGCGCTACTTCGAGGTGATGCTCCCCTCGCGCAACTCGCTGGCCAAGGGCAAGAAGATTGCCCTCTCCCACCGCCTGGGCCCCGACCTCATCGCCTGCGTCGATGCCGACTACGACTGGCTCCTGCAGGGTGCCACGCCCCATTCCGAGCTCGTGTGCTCCTCTCCCCACGTCCTCCACACACACGCCTACGCCATAGAAAACCTCCAGTGCTACGACCGCGGCCTCCACGAAGCCTGCGTCAAGGCCACCCTCAACGACGCGCACGTATTCCCCTTCACCGCATTCCTGGCCAAGTACAGCGAGATTGTATGGCCCCTCTTCGTCTGGAACGTGTGGGCTTACCGCTACGACCGCTACGACCGCTTCGCCCTCACCGACTTCGCCCGCGTCGTAGCCACCGGCAAGGTGAACATCCAGGCGCCGGAGAAATACCTCGACGCCCTCCGCCAGCGCGTCAACAAGACCGTCAGCCGCCTCCAGCGCACGTTCCCCGAAGGCCGCAAGACCTACGCCCCCTTCCGCCAGCACCTCCTCGACCTCGGCCTCACGCCGCAGACCACATACCTCTACATGCGCGGCCACGACCTCTACGACGGCCTCATCCTCCCCCTCCTCGAGACCATCTGCCAGCAGTTGCGGCGCCAGCGCGAGCACGACATCCACAGCCTGGCCTGCCACGAGCGCCAGAAGCAGAACGAACTCTCCGCCTACCGCCGCGCCTGTTCGCCCGTGGACGAGATGCTCCGCAAATACAACGGCTACACGTCCTCGCCCCTCTATGCCGCCATCCTGGCCGACGCCGAGAAGATGTTTCAGGAGAAGTGACATACGCCGCAGCCGGCATCCCCTCCCGCAATCGCAATAAATCAATAAGGACCGCCCGACAACCGCTGCCGGGCGGTCCTCGTTTTTCGCCAAAATTCCACACCGCGAAACTGTAAAATATTTTGACAAAATTTTTGACTAAATTTTGGCCACTTTTCGCCATGATTGGCGAAAATTCTGCCACCTCCGCCTATCATTTCCAACCCTCCCGCCCCCGTTTTCCACCCCGCCCCGCCAAAAACCCGCATCCTCTGGCCACTAGTCCTCCTTTAATTCAAACTTCTTCCCATTTAATTCGAATTAGTCCTCATTTAATTTGAACTAGTTCCCATTTAATTTCCAGCGAAAGGGAACAAGTGAAAATT
>JAKSLT010000044.1 GCA_024401055.1 Bacteroidaceae bacterium
AGAGTCTATCTGCGCGGCATATCCCTCCAGCAAATAGCGCAGTTGGATGGGAGCTGCGGCATAGTCGAAAGAGCCGTGGTCGCAGTAGCCGAGGACTTCGGCATCAGCCCTGTCGTCACCGGCCACGATGATGAAACCTCCGTCGGAGCCGAGATTGATGACATAGACATTGTCCTGCTGCGTGGACTTCGACTTGACGACATGCGCCAGACTAAGTTCAGCACGATGCGCCGCAAGACGGGCACGCGAAGATAAGGAGGCTGTATTCTCCGTAAACTGACGGGCTATCTGCAAGGCCTTGTCAGTACTGATTTCATCGGCCCAGGTCGCGCCACAGCCCGCCCAAAGGACCGCAAGCAGAAGGATAAGTCTTTGTCTCATAATATATAAAGATTATTTTCCGGCGGCAAAGTTAATACTTTTTTCCTGAACTGCCGTGCTTTTTTCTCTCTTTTTTTCGATATTCGCGTTTATTGGCTTATTATGATTGGGTAATTTTAGATATTGGGGCTGTGTGCACACTGGGATTTTGCTTATTTACGAATCTGCTTTTTTGCTATCCCACATATCCGTGGAGACCGCCAAGGAGGTAGTTCACTCCGAAATAGGTGAAGAGCACGGTGAGGAAGGCGAGGCGCAGATAGATGCGCAGGTGGCGCGGGGTGCGCAGCCCGGGGAGGCTCTCGGCATGGAGCGGAAGGGCATAGACGAGCAGCGTGATGAGGGCCCACACTTCCTTGGGATCCCATCCCCAGCAGCGCCCCCAGGCCTGTCCCGCCCACGCGGCGCCGAGGAAGATGCCGACGGCTAGGGTGCCGACGCCCCAGCGCAGCACGCGGCGTGAAGGCACGGCGGCGAGATAGGCCAGCAGGGCGTAGGCGAGGATGATGATGCTCACGTGGAGACTGAGCCAGAAGGAACGCAGGACGGGGGGCGCGGGAGCCGTGAGCGAACCGGTGCTGAAATAACTTATGCCGAGGGCTACGGCGCCTATGGCGAGGCACGGCACGGGGCGCAGCTTCAGGGCGAGGGCGAAGGCACAGAGGGCGCAGAAATGCCACACTTCGCCGCCGCACGTCAGGGGGATGTGACCGGCCAACAGGCCGCGACAGACGTAGAGGGCGGTAAAAAACAATAGAAGGGATAATATGGACAACCGCTGCCAAAGCCGAAGCCTCTTCCAAAGCCCCTTCCCGTCAGAGCCACCTTCGGTGCTCTGCCACCCCTCCCCCTTTAGGGAGGGGGATATACCTCTAAAGGCCGCAAGCGTGTCTCCATCCGCAGGGGCATCTTCCCCCTCCCTAAAGGGGGAGGGGTGGCAGGGTGGCGCAGCCAGCCCTGACGGAGAGGGGCTTGGAGTGGGGCTTTGAGTGGGGCTTTGAGTGAGGTATGCCATAAATGACAACAATAATAGGAAATAGCCCGCGTATGATAGGGGAAAGCCGTAGGTGTCTTTCACAACTTTCAGGGTGCAGCCGTGGCCGTCGGCATGGGGGCTCATAAGGTAGAGGATGTGGCCGTCGCGATAGAGGGGATGGCCGGGGGTGATGTGCAGGGAATCGGCGCTGAGGGCGAAGGGTAGGTGCCCCACGCGGTTGTCGGGCTGAAGATAGAGCGCCGTGGGGGGCTGGCCGGCGCGCAGGGTGAGTGTGCCCTCACGCCCGAAGAGGTGGGTGGCGAGGGCGCCGGCGAGGATGACGAGGAGCGCTGCGTGGATGGCCATCACGGCGGGGCGGCGGCAGCTTTTTGAGCGCACTGCCCTCACGAGGCCGGTGGCGGCTATCAGCCCCCAGAGGGCTATAAACCACGGGGCATGATAAAACACCTGCAGGACAGAGGTGGTGCCGTGCAGGTGTTCGTAGGAGGTGGCGGCCACAAGGACGGCCGCCATTAGGGCGAGGAGATAGTATGGTGACTTAGAAAACTTCATAATCCGGATTATCCCGTTGGGCGATGGCGATGCACTCCATCTCGATGAGCCAGCCGGGGCGGCAGACGGGGGCGTGGGTGATGACAAGGGGCAGCGTGGGGTAATGCTCGGCGAAGAGCCGGCGCACGGTGGCGTAGTCGGCGGCGTCGCGGAGATAGACGATGGCCTGGGCGATGTCCTGCGCGGTGAACTGCCCCTCGGCAAGGAGGGCTTCTACGTTCTCCCACATGCGGCGGGTCTGGCTGACGATGTCGCCGGGGTGGAGCACGCGGCCGCGGTTGTCGATGGAGGCGGTGCCGGAGATGAAGCAGTGGGAGCGGTCGCCGTAGTCCACCACGGTGGCGCGCTCGAAGGTGACGCCGTACTCTATGGTGGGGTTGAGGTGGGTGAGCGCCTTGAGATGGTGCTGCTGGCCGGGCTTGAGGCCGAGGACGGCGTAGGCGTCCATCTGGATGATGGCGTGCGGGTCTGCGGGGATGCCCTGTATGCCGGTGGAGGCGAGGTAGTGGGTGGCGGGAGTGAGGCCTTGCTCCTGGAAGTTCTCGCGGCGTGCGCTTACCATGCCGGCATACTGGGTGTCGACGTCGCGCACGTAGAACCATGTGCGGATGCAGTTGTCGGCGAGGGTGCCGCCCTGCCTGCGGAGCTCTGATTCGTAGGAGCGGAGGATGCCAGCGGTCTGCTGGGCGGAATCGCCGGAGGGGGAGGTGAGGCCCATGTGCCATAAAGCCCCCTCCCCGCTCCCCCTTTGGGGGAGTGCCTCAGCGGGGGTCGGACGGTCTTTGGAAGTCCCCCCAAGGGGGGGATTTAGGGGGGCTGTTAAATACACCCACATCGCTACCTTTGACCCGTCGAGCGGGGACTGCTGGATGATGCTCACGGCGCAGGAGGGGTCGGAGGGGATGAGGGGTGCCTGGTTGGCGGCATCGCTGAGAAAATAGCGCTTCAGCACGGGACGTGCTCCGTCGAGCGTGGCCGTCAGTTCTGCGGCAGCGGCACACAAGCGGGCAAACTGACCGGCGAAGAGCTCGCCGCGGGGCTCGACGTGGAGCATGGCGTGGTACTCGCTCTTGCCCTCCGTGCAGAAGGCGGAGAGCTCGGCCACGACGCCGTGGGCATCCCATTTTCTTGTGGTATAAGTCATTGTTGGTTCGTTTGGCTGCAAAATTACTAAAATATGTGCGAAACGCCAAACGGGAAGCAAAGAAATGCACCATATTTATATATTTACGGCGCGTCTTTTATAATAAGCACTTTGCAACGGCGGATGAGGGCGGGACGTATTTTCCTATTTTATATTTCTTTATACTTTTATTTTTTGCCGTTTCGCCGGAAGTGCGTATTTTTGTGCAAATTCCAATTTGAACACAACACTTTTTTCATGCAAAAGCACATTCTCCTCGCTTTCCTCTTCATACTCCTTGCGCCCGTTTCGTGGGCACAGAGCGTCATCAGCGGCCGTGCCACCGACGCCACTACGGGAGAGGATCTTCCCTTCGTCAATGTCCGCCTGACACGCCCCGGCCAGACTAAAGTAATTCAGGGCACCACCACGGGGAACGGCGGCACGTTCACCCTCGGCAGCGTGGCAGCCGGCGACTATACCCTCACGCTTTCCTACGTGGGCTACAACACGCTCCGGCAGGACGTCCACGTAGGCAAGGACAGGAAACCCATCGACCTCGGCGCGCTCGCCATGACCTCCGCCAGCCAGAAACTGGGCGAGGCCACCGTGTCGGCAGAGAAGAGTGCCATGCGCCTGGAAGTGGACCGCAAGAGCTACAACGTGGCACAAGACCTCAGCAACGTAGGCGCCACGGCCAGTGAGGCGCTGGAGAACATCCCCTCCGTGGAGGTGGACCAGGACGGCAACATTTCCCTGCGCGGCAGCACTTCCGTAGAGGTGTGGCTCAACGGCAAGCCCTCGGGCCTCACCTCCGAGAACCGCAGCGCCATCCTCGAGCAGATGCCTGCCGAGAGCATTGAACGCATCGAGGTAATCGACAACCCCGGCTCAAAATACTCTGCAGAAGGCAGCGCCGGCATCATCAACATCGTGCTCAAGAACGACCGCAAGGCCGGCTACTATGGTTCCCTTCAGGTGGGCGCCAACACCGAAGGGGGTGCAAACGCCTCGGGCAACATCAACTACAACAGCAAGTGGGTGGATGCCTACGTCAACATTGGCTACCGCCACCGCAAGGACGAGAACGGCTCCTACAGCCGCCAGGACCTCCTCACCGACGGCGTCAAAACGGGCTATCAGAACGGCGATGTCCAGGGGCGCTCACACGGCAACAACCTCTTCACCCGCGCCGGCATCACCCTCCACGCCTCAAAGAAGGACGACATCACCCTGGGCGGTTCCTATATGAAGGGAGGCAACAACAGCTACAGCCTTTCGCCCTATCACTACGGCACTTACAGCCTCGTGGACGGCGTGCTCACCCCCTTTGATACCTCCGTCCTGACGCGCGACACCAAGAGCCGCTTCGCCAGCAACATGTATAATGTGGAGCTGGACTACCGCCACTCCTTCAGCGAGCGCCACTTCATCGACTTCCACGTCAGCAACGGCCGCTGGAAGAGCGACACCGACAACTTCTATCGCGACAGCACCACCTACACCGACCCCTTCCTCCCCACAAAGAAGAGCTACCAGAGCCGCCCCGGACACATCAACAACCGCTGGACATCCCTCAAGCTCGACTATGAAAACATGCTCAACGAGCGCGTCACCCTCCAGACGGGCTACAACTTCGACTTCCACAACGAACACACGCCGCAAGAGGCCATGGTTGACCCCAACGACTGGTACGGAAACGCCGCCCTCCCCGACACGGCGTACTACAACGATTTCTATTACAAGTCGCAGGTGCACGCCCTCTATGCCTCCGCCACGATGAAGTTCGGCAAGTTCGGCATACAGGCCGGCCTGCGCGGAGAATACTGGCACGTCAATACCCGCTCGCTGGACTTCTATCAGCAATACGAAAACGCGCCGCAAGACAAACCCTACAACAAGGACTTCTTCCAGCTCTTCCCCACCCTCTTCCTCTCCTACCAAATCACCGAGGGCGACCAGCTGCAGCTCAACTACACCCGCCGCCTGCGCCGTCCCCACGGTGGAGAACTCAACTCCTTCATGGACACCCGCGAGGCCACCAGCGTACGATTCGGCAACCCCAAGCTCACGCCGGAATACTCCAACTCCTTCGCCCTTAACTACCTGAAAACGCTTGAAGGCCACTCCTTCCTCGTCTCCCTCTACTATCGCCCCACCACCAGCGTACTCCAGCGCATCAGCTACCATATCGACGGCGACCCTCGCCTCTTCTCCACCAGCATGAACCTCAGCCGCAATACCAACGCCGGCATAGAACTCACCGCCAAGGATAAGTTCTGGGAGCGCCTTGACCTCACCACCACCTTGTCGGGCTACTATTTCGGTCTCGCCGCCTTTGACGAGGAAGTCCTCGACCCGCTCTTCGGCCAGACCATCACCGTCAGCGGAAAGAAAGACAGCCGCTTCGTGTGGAACGCCCGCATCAAAGCCGCCGTCACACTTCCCTGGGACATATCCCTCCAGTGCACCGGCTACTACCGTTCGCGCCAAGTCATCACCCAGGGCTACCGCAATCCCTCATACGGCATCGATCTCGGCCTGCGTAAGCACTTCCTCAACAGGCAGCTCACCCTCGCCATCAACTGCCGTGACGTCCTTGATTCCCACAAGTTCATCTCCACCACCCACAGCGACACCTTTGAGCAATACAGCAAGCGTTGGCGCCATGGCCGCAAAGTAAACTTCACCCTCACCTGGAACTTTGGCAACACCAAGCCCAAGAAACGTCCCGAGCGCGAGGAGAACGGCGGCGACGACGACGACAGCGACATGATGGGCGGCGGCTACGAGTAACCCTTCTTTCGCATAATACACAACAGGGACGGCATACAAGTGCCGTCCCTGTTTCTTTTTAATAGAGCCGAAGGCATTGTTCTTAATCGGCATTTAGTCATCATGGCCACAGTAGTGACGCATACTTGGCCACAGCTGTGACCGATACTTGCCCACAGTTGTGACGCATATTTGTCACAGCTGTGGGCAAGACAAAAGGTGGCGGCAAAACGCTGAAAAAAGCCTTCTCCACCTCCCCCAAGGGGCTTAAAATATTTCCCCTAAGGACTCCGTTGTTTTCCGGCCCATCATAAGGCGGCACCTTTTCTCGGAAAACCGACAGATGCGAACTTCCTTTACGCAGTGTGCCGGCTCATGTTTCACGCTTCAAAAATGCAAGTTTGCAGCGAGAGAGGCTTAAAATGGTCTTAAAATCGATTTCTTCTTGCAGAAAGTTTCACAGAAATTTGGCCAGATGGCGAGAAATGCTTAATTTTGCGCTTGAATAATTGCGCACGCGCTCGCGCGCACGTTTATTATTAATAATGTATGGCGGCATACGCCACGTTTATTCTACTGCATACAATAAACTTTTAATTAATAATTTTTACCTTTTAACTCTTATAGCATGTTAGAAGAACAAGACAGAATCCTACAAGTAAACATTGAGGAAGAAATGCGCTCGTCGTATATCGACTATTCCATGTCGGTCATCGTGGCCCGCGCCCTTCCCGACGTGCGCGACGGCTTCAAGCCCGTGCATCGCCGTATCCTCTACGGCATGGACCAGCTGGGCATCACGCACGACAAACCCACAAAGAAGAGCGCCCGTATCGTGGGTGAGGTGCTCGGTAAGTACCACCCCCACGGCGACAGTTCCGTATATGGCGCCCTCGTGCGTATGGCACAGGACTGGAACATGCGCTACCCCCTCGTGGAGGGTCAGGGCAACTTCGGCTCGATGGACGGCGACGGTGCCGCTGCCATGCGTTATACGGAGGCACGCCTCGCCATTCTCGGCGAGATGATGATGCAGGACATCGAGAAGGACACCGTGGAGATGGTGAACAACTTTGACGACTCGCTGAAGGAACCCTCCGTGCTGCCCACGCGCATCCCCTCCTACCTCGTGAACGGTGCCACCGGCATCGCCGTGGGTATGGCCACCAACGTGCCCACCCACAACTTGAGCGAGGTAATTGACGGTTGCGTAGCTTACATCGACAACCCCGACATCGACGTGGAGGGCCTGATGCAGTACATCAAAGGCCCCGACTTCCCCACCGGCGCTACCATCCTCGGCACGCAGGGCATACGCTCGGCCTACGAGACGGGCCGCGGCCGCGTGATAATCCGCGCGAAGGCGGAAATTGAGAACGGCCCGCTGCACGACAAGATTGTGGTGAACGAGGTGCCCTACGGCATCAACAAGGCCGAACTCTGCAAGAACATCGCCGAACTGGTGAACGACCATCGCATTGAGGGCATCAGCAACGTGAACGACGAGAGTGACCGCGACGGCCTGCGTATCGTCATTGACGTGAAGCGCGACGCCAACGCCGGCGTTGTGCTCAACAAGCTTTATAAGCTGACGGCCCTGCAGAGCAGCTTCGCCGTGAACAACATCGCCCTCGTGCCCATACCCGGCACCAGTAACCCCACCAAGCTGCGCCCGAAGACGCTGACGCTGCGCGACTGCATCCGCTACTTCGTGGAGCATCGCCACGACGTGGTAATCCGCCGCACGCAGTTCGACCTGAAGAAGGCCGAGGAGCGCGCCCACCTGTTGGAGGCCCTCATCATTGCCAGCGACAACATCGACGAGGTGGTGCAGATTATCAAGGCCGCCAAGACGCCCGCCGAGGCCATAGAGAACCTGATGAAGCGTTTCGGCTTCGACGAGCCCCAGGCGAAGTACGTGGTTGAGATGCGCCTCCGCCAGCTCACCGGTCTGCAGCAGGACCAACTGCATCAGGAGTTCAACGAACTGCAGGAACTCATCAAGTACCTCAACCAGATACTGAGCGATCCCGAACTCTGCAAGAAGGTGATGAAGGACGAGCTCATCGAGGTGAAGGAGAAGTACGGCGACGAGCGCCGCACGGAAATCCAGCTCACCGGCGAGGAGTTCAATCCCGAGGACTTCTATGCCAACGACGAGGTAATCGTCACCGTGAGCCACCTGGGCTACATCAAGCGCACGCAGCTCAGCGAGTTCCGCGCCCAGAGCCGCGGCGGTATGGGTGCAAAGGGCTGCACGAGCCGCGACGGCGACTTCACGGAATATATGTTCCAGGCCAAGATGCACGACACCATACTGTTCTTCACCACGCAGGGCAAGGTGTATAAGATGCGCTGCTTCGAACTGCCCGAAGGCAACCGCCAGTCGAAGGGACGCGCCATACAGAATATGCTCAACCTCGAGCCGGGCGACAGCCTGAACGTGTGCATCAACATTTGGGACATCCGCGACACGGAGTTCATCAACTCTTACAGCATCGTCTTCTGCACGCGCCAGGGCGTAGTGAAGAAGACCTCCATGGTGGAATACCAGAACGTGAACGCCAAGGGCAAACGCGCCATCAACATCCGCGAGGATGACGCCGTGGTGAGCGTATGCCTCGTGAAGGACGGTCAGGAACTGCTCATTGCCACGAGCAAGGGCCGCGCCAACCGCTTCAAGGGCGACGTTATCCGCCAGATGGGCCGCGTGGCCACCGGCGTGCGCGGCATCACCCTCGACGGCGACGACGACTACGTAGTAGGCATGCTCTGCGTAAGCAAGCCTGAAGAGGAGACGGCCCTCGTGGTCAGCAGCAAGGGCTACGGCAAGCGCAGCCTCGTGAGCGACTACCGCGAGACCAACCGCGGCACGAAGGGCGTGAAGACCATGAACCTCACCGAGAAAACCGGCGACCTCATCGCCTTCCTCCGCGTCACCGACGACCAGGACCTCATGATTATCAACAAGAGCGGCATCACCATCCGTCTGCACGTGAGCAACATCAGCCAGCAGGGCCGCGTGACGCAGGGCGTGAAACTCATCGAACTGCAGAAGCGCAAGGACGTCATCGCCTCCGTCTGCGCCGTGCCCGCAGAAGAGGATGAAGATAACGATAACGTTAACGAAAACGAAAACACCAACGAGACCAACACACCCAACGAAAACACTAACACCCCTAACGAATAAAACGATGAAAAAGTATTTTCTCTTTGCAGCTCTCGCAGCATTCTGCCTGACTGCCGGCGCACAGAGCGCCCTCGACCTTAAGATTGGCCCCCTCCTCGACAAGCATGACTATGCCAAGGCTGAGGAGATTCTCAACACGGAACTCGCCAAAGCCAACGAAAAGTGGGAAAAGAAGAAAATCAAGGATCCCGCCGCACTGCCGGACACCAAGAAACTGGCCGAAGTGTATAACAAACTCGGCGACGTCTATGGCATGCAGTTCAACAAGGAACTCCTCAACGCCGCCCAGAGCCTGCCCCTCGACACGATGAAATACATCCAAATGCTCGACAAGACCGTGGAATGCTACACGAATTCATACGTGAACGACGTGGCTCCCGACGAGAAGGGCAAGGTGAAGGCCAAGTTTGTGGCCAACAACAAGAAGCAGCTGTTCGGCATGGTGGACTATTACTACTACGGCGGCATCTTCATGCACAACAACCACGACATGCCCGCCGCCTGCCGCGAGTTTAAGAAGTTCATAAACTACCGCAAGAACCCCGCCTTCACTGCTGCGGAACAGGATTCCATCTACAAGGCCAAGAAGGCCGACTACGACCAGGCTGCTCTCAACGTGGCTCTGATTTACTATCAGAACAAGGATTGGGACAACCTCCTTGCCAACGTTGACGAGGCCATGGGCGATCCCAAGAACATGCGCGACGCCTATATCATGAAGATGAATGCCTACCTTGAGAAGAAGGACACCGCCTCCTGGGTTAATTGCCTGGAAGAAGCCGTCACCCGTGTGGAAGACAACACGAACTTCATCGAGCAGCTCGTGGGCTACTACACCACGAAGAAGGACGCCGTCTCCGCCAACGCCTACGTTGACAAACTCCTCGCCGCCAACCCCAACAACAAGACCGCTCTCTACATGAAGGGCTGCATCAAGATGAACATCGAGGAGAAGTATGAAGAGTCCCGCGAATACTTCGGCAAGGTCCTTGCCCAGGATGCCGACGACGTGAACTCCAACGTCAACATGGCCGTAAGCTATGTGCAGGACATAAGGGAAAAGGTGCTGGGCGGACACTATAAATACTACACCGGAACCTCCCGCACGATAACCAACAAGAACGGCACTGCCGCGTACAACAAGGAAATCGCTGCCTACCAGAAGGAAAAGGCCGAGGTGCAGGAATACTACCAGAAGGCCAAGACCTATGCCGAGCACGTGCGCGAACTCAAGCCCGACAACGTAAGGCTCTGGGGCCCCGCTCTCAGCATCATCTACTCCAACCTCGAGATGAGGAAGGAAGCCAAGGAAGTTGACGACATCATCAGCGCATTCTACAAGAAATAAACGGATAAGTCTCTGACCGACCGCCCGGGCAAGGGCCGGCAATCAGAGCAAAAGCAAATTCGCGAAATCCGTTTTTCTGCAATCATAATCCGCCGAAAGCCGTAGAGCTCTCGGCGGATTGTGTTTTTGGGGCACTTCAACGAAGAATTTGGCATGAAACACAAATAAATAGAACTTTTTCTTTGCTTTTTGGCTGCTTATTCGTAACTTTGCCTACGAAACACAAATTTAATAAATATTATGAAGAAAACAATTCTTTTAGCAATGACGGCCGCAGGCCTGTCTTGCCCCGCCGTGACATTCGCCGTTGCAGGAAGCACGCCTTCCCAAGTCAGGGACTACTATGTAGCAGCCCCCGAACAGGCTCCCGACATCAAAGCCTATAATGAGGCATTGAAGAAGAACACCGCAGAGGGCTGGAATCAATTCCTTCAGGCCTACCCCACCTCGCTCTACAAGAACAATGCGCTGATGAAGCGACTGCAAGTAATCGAGACGCTCTACAAGGAAAACTCCAAGGGAGACGGCAACTTCTTTGATTTCCATGGCCCCGTAAGGAGCATCACAGAGAGAATGTTCTATTCTGACGACATCGTGGAATATCATTTCGACAGAAACGAAATAGCAGAAGGCGGTTTCAAGCGCGACAGCAAAGGACTCATTATTGACTATGAAGGACACGCCGGATCTCTGCGCCCCTATTTTATTCGCGAATCCGAGTACGGACGCATAGTAGAATTCGGCTACGCCAACTCTGCTGTAAAGTCAAAGCTGTCATACAACGAACACGGCCTACTTACCAAAGAGGTAATCTACAATTCCCGCGAAGACATTGTAGCAGGACGCATAGAGTACACCTACATTGACTTTGACAATCACGGTAACTGGATAGCCCGTGAGAAAACCGTGGTGAAGAATGCAAGGGTCGTAGGTAAGGATGTTGAGACGCGCGTCATTTCTTACTGGGGAGAAGCTGCTCGTCCGGCTGCCACGAAGCCTGTCGCCACCTCCAAAGGCTCGGCTATTTATAAGAATCTGAACACTGAGCCGGTGCAAAAGGACTACGCGCCTGAGTTTAAGAGCCTGACGCCCGAAGAGAAGATGAAGGCCATCAGCAGAAAGTATAAGGAAGACATGCACGGCGATGGCGGCTTCTTCGACTTCCATGGCAAAGTAAAGACCCTCACGGCCAAGGTGTGGGGTGCCAAAGAGACCGCCGAATATCAGTTTGACAAGAACAGCAAGGTGGCAGGCAATTACACCCGTGACAACCGCGGCTACATCAACAGCTTGGAAGCAGAAGGCAGCTCTCGCGCTTACTTCGACAGCGACGCCAACGGCCGCATCATTAAATATGGCGACACGCAGACGTCTGTTGAAGTGGTGCTGAAATACAATCCCTACGGACTGCTCAATTGCGAAGAGACCCATCTGGCCGGTGCGACCGCCGTGGACGAGCGCAACGAGTATTCCTACACGCAGTATGACGACCACGGCAACTGGACGGCTCGCACCAAGACGACCATAAAGAACAGCAAGGTGGTAGGTAAGGTGACTGAGGCCAGAAAAATTACTTACTGGGAATAGAATGCCGTTTCTTGTGACGGCACAAGAACATAAAGAAAAAGACAAACAGGGGCGAGCCACGCGGTTCGCCCCTGCTTGGTGATGGGAATGAAAGTTTAGTAATGGTGTATTTTACCATTACTCAGTTTTGCTCGGCAAAGTCCATGTCGGCCTCGGTGATGAGGGCGAGGACTTCGGCGTCGAAATCTTTGGCGAGTTCGCGTTTGGCGGTCTTCTGGAGGTACTCCACGATGGCGTCCATGGGAAGGTCAATGAACCCTTCGGCGTCGGGCTCGGCGTCGAGGATGCCGCTCTCGGCGTAGTAGGTGGCGAGGAGATCTATGAAGTAATAGATGTCGTCGTCCTCCACGCCGGGAGTGTCGCCGAGGCGCGCGCGGATGAATGCTACCTCCTGGGCGTCGAGCTCGGCGTCAAGGAGAAGTTGGTCTTCAAAGTTAGGCATAATTGTGGGACCTGAGTCATGAGTCATGGTTCATGAGTCATGGGGATTAGAGAAGGGCCTCAATCTTTTCTACGAAGGTGGCCTTGGGGCAGGCGCCTACGGTCTTGTCGACGACTTCGCCTCCCTTGATGAAGAGGACGGTGGGGACGTTACGGATACCGTACTTGGCGGTGAGGGTGTCGTTCTCATCTACGTCGGCCTTGCATACGAGCACGCGGCCTGCGTATTCTTCGGCGAGTTCGTCGATGATGGGGGCAATCTTCTTGCAGGGGCCGCACCAGGTGGCGCTGAAGTCAATTACGAGGGGGAGAGCGGAAGCAAGGGCTTCGTTGTAGTTGTTTTCGTTGATAATCATAATGATATAAATTAAAAGTTGGTAGTTGATTTGTTTTTAAGACAACAGATACAACAAAAACAAAGTCTTTACGCTCCGGCCACAACCGGCCTACGCTTTGTTGTGAGTGTTGATAATGTTTTAGATGTTGTCTTTAATTATATTGTTCACTGAAAAGTATGCTGCTGTCGCCGTAGGAGAGGAAACGGAAGTCGTTGGCGAGGGCGTAGTCGTAGATGCGGTGCCAGTCGCCACGGACGAAGGCGCTGACGAGGAGGAGGAGTGTGCTCTGGGGCTGGTGGAAATTGGTGATGATGGTGTCTGCGATGTGGTAGTGATAGCCGGGAGCGATGATGATTTGCGTGGCGGTCTGTACGGTTTGGTTTCCCGTGCGGTCCATCCAGGCGAGGATGGCGGTGAGAGCCTCGGTGGCGGTGAGCGTCTGGGGGTTGTCGTAGGGCATCCACTGGGGTATGTGGAGGTCTTCGGCGTCGGGGTTGGCGTGGAGGAGGCAGCCGATGTAGTAGAGGCTCTCGAGGGTGCGGACGGAGGTGGTGCCTACGGCTATGCAGTGGCCGCCGTGGGCGAGGAGTTGCTCTATGAGGGTGCGGCTGACGCTTATCCACTCGGCGTGCATGTCGTGGCCGCCGATGTTCTCGGCCTTGACGGGGCGGAAGGTGCCGGCGCCGACGTGGAGGGTGACTTCTGCAAGCTGTATGCCGCGCTGGCGGCAGTCGGCGAGGACGCGCTCGGTGAAATGGAGGCCGGCGGTGGGGGCAGCTACGCTGCCTTTTATTTTGGAATAGACGGTCTGATAGGTGGTGAGGTCGCTTTCTTCGGTGGCGCGGTTGAGGTATGGGGGTATGGGGAGTTCGCCTATGGCTTCGAGGATGTGGGCGAAGCTGACGGGGAGGTCCCACTGGAATGTGACGACGTGGCCTGTGGCGCAGGGGGCGTGGCGCTCGGCGCGGAGGGTGAGCGTGCGGCCGTCAGTGAGGGTGATTTCGCGCTGTAGGATTTCGCCTTTCCACTTCTTGAGATTACCCACCATGCATATCCAACTTACGCCGTCGGAGGAGGAGAAGTTTTGCTGATAGTCGCGCGGCGTATGGGGCTCAAGGAGAAAGACTTCAATGAGCGCACCTGTAGTTTTGGTGAAATGCAGGCGAGCCTGTATGACGCGGGTGTTGTTCATCACCATCAGGGTGCCTTCGGGGAGGAGTGTGGGGAGGTCGTAGAAGTGGCGATGGGTCACTGCTTCGCCGGGACGGTAGATGAGCAGTTTGGAGTGGTCGCGCTCGGGAAGTGGGTATCGGGCTATGCGCTCGTCGGGGAGCGGATAGTTGTAGTCGGCTATCTGTATGTTGCGGGGATTAGCGGGCATTTTTCTTTTTCTTGAATAGGTCGGGCGAAATGAGATACGTCACTTTGCCGATGATTGCGCCGTTGGCGGAGCGCGAGAAGGCATCGGCCTTGCTGGCGCCGAAGATGTTGGCGAGGCCGAAATAGTAGCGGCCCTCGATGAGGAAATGGCCGGCCTTCGTGTTGAGTTCGCAGCCCAGACCGCCGGTGATGCCGTAGTCGAAGCTGTTCTTGGCCTTGAGGTCGTACTGTTCGTGGCGGCCGTTGATGCGGTCGGACGGCTCCCAGAAGTTGCTCTGCTCTGCCTTTTCGCTCATCAGCCACCCCACTTGCGGGCCGAGGATGAGGTATCCCATTGCGCCGCGCTGCTCCTTGCCCAAGGCGAGGCGGGCGAGGACGGGCACCTGCAGGTAATGCATATTGCGGCAGTAGGTCTGGGGCGTGGGGGCGTCCTTGCTGTAAGTGCCGTCGGCGAGGATGATGTCCTCCTTCCAGCCCATATTGGCATAGTTCACCTCAAGCTGGAGGCTGCAGAGCACTTTATAATAGAGTTCGCTGGTGTAGCGCACGGTGAGTCCGGCCGTTGGGGCTACGTTCCACGACTGGCTCACACTGGGCTTGAAGGAGACTCGGTTCACGGTAACGCCGCCGTTCACACCGAAAGCCCAGTCGTTGCGGGGCTCACCGAGCTGGGCATAGGCAGTGGAAAATGCCACGCCGATACTCATTATTAATATATATAGTCTGCGTTTGTTCATAAATTCTGCGCAAAAGTACAAAAAAAACGGCAAAGAGGAGGGCTGAATGCAGATTTTTTAGTAATTTTGCTCGGAAAAATATAAAATCAGCAATGAACATATCCTATAAATGGCTGCGCGACTACATCGACTACGGTGATATGACCGCGCAAGAAGTGGCCGACGCGCTTACGTCCATCGGCCTTGAAGTAGATGCCGTGGAAGAGGTGGAAACCATCCGCGGCGGTTTGAAAGGACTTGTAGTGGGCGAGGTGGTGACCTGCGAGGTGCACCCCAACTCCGACCACATGCACATCTGCCAGGTGCGCCTGGAAGAAGGCAGCGAGGAACTGCAGCAAATCGTGTGCGGCGCGCCCAACGTGGCACAGGGCCAGAAGGTCATCGTGGCCACGCTGGGCACGGTGCTCTACGACGGCGACCAGAGTTTCACCATCAAGCGCTCCAAACTGCGCGGCGTGGAGAGCCTCGGAATGATATGCGCCGAAGACGAAATAGGCGTAGGCAAGAGCCACGACGGCATCATCGTGCTGCCCGCCGACACCCGCGTGGGAATGCCCGCCGCCGAATACTTCGGCCTGGAGAGCGACTACGTCATTGAGGTGGACATCACGCCCAACAGGGCAGATGCCTGCTCGCACTACGGCGTGGCCCGCGACCTGTATGCCTACCTCGTGCGAAACGGCAAGCAGGTAGAGCTCAAGCGCCCCGGCACCGAGGACTTCAAAGTGGATAACCGCGACCTGCCCATCAAGGTGCGCGTGGAGAACAGCGAGGCCTGCCCCCGCTACTGCGCCGTAAGCCTGAAGGGCTGCGAGGTGAAGGAATCCCCGAAGTGGCTGCAAGACAGACTCGTCACCATCGGTCTGCGCCCCATCAACAACGTTGTAGATGTGACCAACTACATAATGATGGCCTACGGCCAGCCGCTCCACTGCTTCGACGCCGATATGGTGGAAGGTGGAGAAATCGTCGTGAAGACGTTGCCCGAAGGCACGCCCTTCGTGACGCTGGACGGCGTGGAGCACAAGCTCTCCGAGCGCGACCTCGCCATCTGCAATGCCAAGGAGCCCATGTGCATCGCCGGCGTATTCGGCGGCAAAGGCAGCGGCACCTATGAGACGACGACCAACATCGTGCTGGAGTCCGCTTACTTCCATCCCACGTGGATTCGCAAGTCAGCCCGCCGCCACGGCTTGAGCACCGACGCCTCCTTCCGCTTTGAGCGCGGCATCGACCCCGACGGACAGATTTACGCCATCAAGCAGGCCGCCCTCCTCATCAAGGAACTTGCCGGCGGCACCGTAAGCATGGACATCGTGGACGTGGAGGCACAGCCCGCCCTGCCGAAGTTCTTCCCCGTGGACCTCGCCTACAAGTATGTCCACAACCTCGTGGGCAAGGACATCCCCACCGACCTCATCCGCACCATCGTCACCGCACTGGAAATGAAGATTGTGGGCGAGGACGCCGAAGGCCAGAAACTCCAAGTGCCCGCCTACCGCGTGGACGTGCAGCGTCCCTGCGACGTCGTGGAAGACATCCTGCGCGTGTATGGCTATAATAATGTAGAGATTCCCACGCAACTGAAGAGCAGCCTCACCGTAAAGAACGACGTGGACGAGGCCGCCAAGCTCCAGCGCCTCGTCAGCGAGCAGCTCGCCGGTGCCGGCTTCAACGAGATACTCAACAACTCACTCACCCGCGAAGCCTACTACGCCGACCTCAAGGCCTACCCCGCCGAGAGCTGCGTGCGCCTCATCAACCCGCTCAGCAGCGACCTCAGCGTACTGCGCCAGACGCTCCTCTTCGGTGGTCTGGAGAGCATCCTGCACAACGTGAACCGCAAGAGCCAGAACCTGCACTTCTTTGAGTTCGGCCATTGCTACCACTTCTGCGCCGCCACCAAGCAGAGCGCACAGGCGGGTCTCACGCCCGAAGAAATCAAGGCCACGCCCGGTAAGGTGCTGGCAGGCTACGGTGAGGAGAACCACCTCGGCCTCTGGCTCACCGGCAAGCGCGTAGAGAACAGCTGGGCCCACGCCGATGAGGACGCCACCGTATATGAACTCAAGGGCCACGTGATGAACATCCTCACCCGTCTGGGACTGCCTCTCGCCGCATACGTCTGGGAGAAGACCGACAGCGACATCTTCGCCACCGGCCTCGCACTGCGCGACAGGGGCGGCAAGACTTACGCAGAGTTCGGCATCGTCAGCAAAGCCGTCAGCGGCAAGATGGGCCTCGAACAGGAGGTATGCTTCGCCGACCTCAACTGGACGCTCATCTGCAAGAAACTCCCCAAGAAGACCGTCTCCTTCCAGGAACTCCCCAAGTTCCCCGCCGTGCGCCGCGACCTCGCCCTTCTGCTTGACAAGAGCGTTGAGTTCGTTCAAGTGGAACAGATTGCCCGCCAGGCCGACAAGAAACTCCTCCGCAGCGTAGAACTCTTCGACGTCTATGAAGGCAAGAACCTCCCCGAAGGCAAGAAGTCATACGCCGTGAAGTTTATGCTTCAGGATGAGACCAAGACTATGTCCGACAAGGCCATCGACGCCATCATGCAGAAAATCATCACCGCTCTGCAGAAACAGTTGGGAGCAGAACTGAGATAAAATTAAATAATAAATAAAAAGTAAAAAGTAAAAAATAGGAAATGATGGAGAACGGCGATGCTGCGAGATGTAACCCGATACTGGATAAGGCCGAAGACTTTGCAGTGCGAATCGTCAACCTCGCCAGACATCTCCAACAGAAATTCCACGAACACGAACTAAGTAATCAGGTTAAACGCTCCGGCACAAGCATTGGCGCAAATGTGATAGAAGCTCACTCAGGCTCAAGCAAAAAGGACTTCCTCGCCAAGACCTACATAGCCTTCAAGGAATGCAACGAAACATGCTATTGGCTGCGAGTCATTCATCGCACAAAATACATTGACGACTCACAATACGACTCAATCTATTCCGACGCCGAAGAACTCAGCAAAATGCTGAACGCCATAATCAAGACCACCAAGAACAACTTAGAGTCAGACAAGACCAATTCCTAATCACCCCCATATTTCTTACTTTTTACTTATTACTTTTTATTTATTACTTTCCCACTCTCCAGAAACAATTTTTTACTTTTTATTTTTTATTTTTTATTTAATCAATTATGGGAAGAGCATTTGAATACCGCAAAGCTACCAAACTCAAGAGATGGGGCCACATGGCCAAGACTTTCACTCGCCTCGGCAAGCAGATTGCCATTGCCGTAAAGGCTGGCGGCCCCGACCCCGACATGAACCCTGCCCTGCGCTCCGTCATCGCCGTCTGCAAGCGTGAGAACATGCCGAAGGACAACATCGACCGCGCCATCAAGAACGCTCAAGGTAAGGACCAGAGCAACTACGAGACCCGCACCTATGAAGGTTACGGCCCCCACGGCATCGCCATCTTCGTAGATACCCTCACCGACAACCCCACCCGCACCGTAGGCGACGTCCGCAGCGTCTTCAACAAGTTCTCCGGCAATATGGGCACCTCGGGCTCCCTCGCCTTCCTCTTCGACCACAAGTGCGTGTTCACCTTCAAGAAGAAGGACGACATGGACATGGACGACTTCATCCTTTCCATCATTGACCTCGGCGCCGAGGACGAATACGATGAAGACCCCGAAGAAGGCACCCTCACTATCTACGGCGACCCCAAGAGCTACGCTGAAATCCAGAAGTACCTCGAGGATAACGGCTTTGAAGACGTAGGCGGCGAGTTCACCTACATCCCCAACGACCTCAAGGACGTCACCCCTGCCCAGCGCGAGAGCATCGACAAGATGGTGGACAAGCTCGAGGAGTTCGACGACGTCCAGACCGTCTATACCAACATGAAGCCCGCCGAAGAGTAACAATATATTATTGCCTATTTTTCACTTCTACTTTTTAATGACTGAAAAGAAAGACTTTGGCAACAAAGGCGAAGAAATCGCTGCCCGCTACCTGGCGGACAGCGGTTTTATTATTCATCACCGCAACTGGCGCTCGCTCCATCACGAAGTGGACATTGTGGCCGAGTGGCACGGTGAAATAGTCTTTGTAGAAGTTAAGACGCGGCGCAGCGAAACATTCATGACCGCCCTTTCAGCCGTCGATCGTAAGAAACGCAACAATCTCATCCTCGCAGCCCGCCACTACATGAATTTTTTCTATCACGACGAGCCGCGTCCCTACCGCTTTGACATCATTACCGTCGTAGCTTCCGCCACCACGCCCTCCCGCTATGACGTGACGCACTATCGCCGCGCCTTTTCCGTTGTCGATTATCAGCCCGAAAGCCAACACAAAGGGCCGCCGCAGTGGTAAGAAGGACTCTCTTATCTTGGCGAGTTCTCCGTCGGCTTCGCCGAGAAATAGCACCGCCTACCGGCGGGAAATAACAAGCCCCTTCGGGGGAAATAGCTTTGTTGTTAATTCCAAAAACAACTATTTCCGGCGTAGCCGCCTTCATTTCTTGGCGCAGCCAACAAGAAGAACCTCCGTCGGCTTCTTCAAGCAAAAAAAATTTATTCCTAATTTATTCCTAATTCATGTAGCGCCGCAGGCATTTATTCCTTTTTAATTTTGTCAAAATTTTTTACAGTTTCGACCCTCTAAACTGCCATTTCCTGACGATATTCTGCGCCAAAAAAATTCCAGACGCGAATATCGCAGCCATTCGAGAGTTGCGCAAATCGCAGATTTTCTTACTGTTACAACGCGCAAAAATCTACATTCCTCCAAAATCCGCAATTTCTTCCCATTTAGCACGCAAAACTACCCACGGACCGCTCAAAACTAATCCAGACTTAATTGAAACTACTTCCCATTTAATTTGAACTAATGCCGACTTAATTCAAACTACCTCCCATTTAATTTCTACAGGAAGAGGACTAGGACAAATTAAATGGGAAGAAGTGACGAGTGAATCGGGAGGCGGTTTTAGCAAGGCTTCGTTTGCTCGCTTTTTTCCTTTTGTCAAAATTTTTTACAGTTTCACGCGGAAATTTTTGGCCGTTTAGCTATTACTTTGTACCTTTAACTTCGTTTTAGATACTCCCGCTCGGAAAAGCTCAAATAAATTTGGCTTTTCGCTCACTTATTCGTACTCTGGACTTCGTCCCAAGATACTCCCGCTCGGAAAAGCTCAAATAAATTTGGCTTTTCGCTCACTTATTCGTATCTTTGCAGACGCAGACGAAAGATAACGTTTGTCAAGATTAACTATATATAAGCACAAAATGAAAAGAATCCTTTTTCTTCAGGCTCTGATGCTTCTATGTGTCGGGCACGCTTTCGCCTATGATTTTGAGGTGGATGGTATTTATTACAACAAAATCAACAGTGATGAG
>JAKSLT010000045.1 GCA_024401055.1 Bacteroidaceae bacterium
AAATATAAGGCGCGAAATGACAAGCGGAATAGATATTTCCAAGCGTCAGCGCCGAACTATTTCCGGCCGCAGGCCGAATTATTTCTTGCCGAAGGCAACTAAAACAAAAAACACCTATAGAAACCGAATCCAAATCTAAAATAATCTTGTCCCAAGCATGAAATACTACGAGTTTCGCACGCGCCGCACGTCATACTTCTTCCCTCCCGAGGCGGAGGAGCACACTTTCCTCTACGGCCTCTACACGCCGTTCGGCGGAAAGACGGTGAGAAAACTGTGGGACCTCTTCCGCAGCAAGAGTTTCGTGAGAAGACTCATGCAGAGGGACGAAAGCCGGCTGCCCTTCCCCTATCAGGAGGTGAAAAAAGCCGTCGGCGGCGATGCCGTCCTCGCCTTCAACATGGGCACGCCGGGGCCGGAGCAGAAAATCTCCATCCTCGGCATCGACAAGGGCAGCGGCAAGCCCTTCTTCGCCAAGTTCAGCCAGAAAACCGGCGCAAAGGCCCTCACCCTCAACGAAATCATCGTGAGCAAGCAGCTGGCCGGCACGGGACTCATGCCGGAACTCCTCGACTCCCGCACCACCGACGACTACGTCTTCATGAAGACCGACTACGTGGAGGGCACGGCGCCCCGCATCTACGCCCTCACGGAGCAACTGGTCGATATAGCCCTCAGTATCAGCCAGCATGAGCACGGCGAGCAGGACGGCCTGCAAGTGGGACTCTCTCACGGCGACTTCTGTCCCTGGAACATGCTGGAGAAGGACGGCGAGCTGAGACTCATAGACTGGGAGATGGCCGCCATGAGGCCCCTGGGCTACGACCTCTTCAAGTTCATATACTCCTGCCACGAGTTCTTCCCCGACGGACGGAGCATGGCGCGCGTCATCAACGACAGCGCACACTGCATAGGGCGCTACTTTGAGGTGTTCGGCGTAAAGAACTGGTCGATATACCTGCGCGCGTTTAATAAGATAAGGAAACAGGCATGAGCAAGCCGCGCATACTCTTCGTACTCCACCTCCCGCCGCCCGTGCACGGTGCAGCGCAGATGGGAAAGTTCATCAACGAATCAGAGTTGGTGAACGGCGATTTCGAGTGCCGCTACATCAATCTCACACTGGCCCGCAGCCTGCAGGACATCCAGAAGAACCCGCTGCGGAAGCTGCGTCCCATGGTGCTCCTGCTGTGGCATATGCTCGTGGAGCGTTTCCGCTTCAGGCCCGACGTCATCTATATCACCCCCAACAGCCATGACGTGCCCTTCTATAAGGACTTCATCGTGATGCTGTGGGCCAGGATAATAGGGACCCGTGTCGTGGCGCACTTCCATAACAAGGGCGTGGCCACACGTCAGGACCGCTGGCTGGACGATAAGCTCTACAGGATATTTTTCCGCAAGTTGAAGGTGGTGCTCCTCTCCGAGAGGCTCTATCCCGACATAAAGAAATACGTGAAGCGCAGCAACGTCTTCGTGTGTGCCAACGGCATTCCCCGCATCGATGCCCGGCGCACGCCGTATCACACGCCGCGCATACTCTTCCTCTCCAACCTGTTGCGCGACAAGGGCTGCATCACCGTGCTCGACGTCATGCAGAGGCTGAAGGAGAGAGGCCTGGCGTTCCACTGCGACATCGGCGGCGGCGAGACGGCCGACTTCACGCGAGAGTCGTACCAGCGCGAGATAGATGCCCGCGGGCTCACGGCGGAAGTGACCTACTACGGCCCGCTTTACCATCAGTTCAAATGGACTACCTTCGGGCGCGCCGACATCTTCTTCTTCCCCACGCGCAACGAGGCCTTCCCGCTCGTGGTGCTGGAGGCCATGCAATACAAGCTGCCCATCGTCACCAGCCCTGAGGGCGGCATTCCCGACATGGTGGAGGACGGCGTGAACGGCTACGTTTGCGACTTCGACGATGTGGAAGCGCTGACGCAGCGCCTCACGCTCCTGCTCGACAATCCCCAGCAGCGCAAGGCTATGGGCGAGGAGTCGCTCCGCCGCTATGAGGAATATTACACGCTGCCAGACTTCGAGCGACGTATTTGCTACAGTCTGCACGCCGCCATCGACGAACTCACCGAGGAAATGCCCGAGAAATTCCTGAAATATAAGGAAGAAGAGCCCGGGAGCATGGAGGGCGTGACGGCAGAAGCGAACAGCGCCGGCGCAACGGATGAGAACGACGCCGCGCTCGGCGGACTCTTTGCCGCCAGCCAGGCCCCCGCCAGCTTAGGCCAGGCGCCGTCCGCCGTCCGTCAGACCTCCGTCAATACAGTCGGCAGTAACGGCAATACAGTCGGCGGCTCCGGCAGCTTCTCCGGCAGCAACGGCAACTCCGACGGCGACAACGGCGACGGGAAGCCGAAAACGTCCACCGCAGGCCGCATCATAAAGAACACCGGCTGGCTCTACGCCAAAATGGCCGTCACCATGTTTATCTCACTCTGGGTGACGCGCCTCATACTCGGTGCCCTGGGCGCCACGGACTTCGGTATCTACGGCATAGTGGGGGGCGCCATCGCCATGCTCGGCTTCCTCAACAACGCCATGGCGGGAGCCACGCAACGCTTCATGAACTACGCCGAAGGGGCAGGGGACGCGCACCGAAAGACAGAGATATTCAACGTCAGCGTGGTCATCCACTGGGGCGTAGCCCTGACGGTGGCACTCGTACTGACCCTCGCCGCGTTCATATTCTTCAACGGCGTGCTCAACATCCCCGACGACCGCCTCTCGGCAGCCTACGTGGCTTACGCCTGCCTAATAGTAAGCACCGTGGCTACCATAATCAGCGTGCCTTACGACGCCGTGCTCAACGCTCATGAGAACATGCGCTACTACGCCTTCGTCGGCGTGCTCGAGTCATTGCTCAAGCTGGCGGTGGCCTACGCCTGCGTATTCGCCACGTCCGACAAGCTGATAGTCTATAGCCTCCTGATGATGCTCATACCCATAACTTCGCGCACCATCATGCAGACTTACTGCACGCGCCACTACGCCGAGTGCCGCTTGGCTCCGCGCCGCCATTGGAGCAGGCAGACCGCGGAGGAAATGGGCCGCTTCGCCGGATGGAACTTCCTGGGAAGCATCACCTCCCTGCTGGGCAACTACGGCATGGGCCTCGTGCTGAACCACTTCTTCGGCGCCGCGCTCAACGCCGCCCAGAGCGTGGCCGGACAGGTGAACGGCCAGCTCATGGTATGCTCCAACAATATGATAAAGGCCGTGAACCCCGTCATCTCAAAGAGCGAGGGCGCCGGCGAGAGGCGGCAGATGATAGTGCGGGCTACGACAGCGAATAAATTCTCGTTCGGCATGCTCGCCATCCTCGCCATCCCCGTGATACTGGAAGCCCGCTACCTGCTGGAAGTGTGGCTCGTGACGCTGCCCGATTGGGTAGTAGTCTTCACGGCACTGGCCCTGACGCGCGCCCTCATAGAACAGCTGACCATCTCCTACGGCTCCGCCATCAACGCCGAGGGACACGTGGCAGCCTACAACAAGGTGCGCAGCATCAACAACCTCTTGCCGCTCGTGGCCGTCACCTTGCTCTTCATGGGCGGCGCCTCCCCCGTGTGGCTCTACCTGACGGGCATCGCCTTCAGCGGCATCATCGGTGGCGCGGCCTGCGTCTATTTCATGCATCGCAACTGCGGCATGAACTACCACTACTTCGTGAAGGTGCTCCTCCTGCCCGCCGTGCTGAGCCTCGGCATAGCCTTCGGCGTGGGAGCCGTGCCGGTGGCCCTTATGGAAGCATCGTTCCTCCGCCTGTGCCTCACGACGTTACTTTCCATGGGCACCTATGCCCTGGCCTTCTGGTATATTACCCTGGCAGGCAGTGAGCGGGCCACCCTGCTCGGCTTGCTGCAAAAATTCCGTAGGAAATGAGAAACGACTATGCCATCTTCGTGAGCTCAGCCGACAGCTACAGCGACCTGTGGCCGGCATTCTTCACGCTGTTGGAGAGAATGTGGCCGGGCTACGGCGGAAAAATCTACCTCAACACGCAGGAAAAGACCTTCTCCCACCCCGGGCTCGACATCGTCTGCACCCAGGTGGGCCAGCTCGGGGCCTTCGGCGCCACGCTCAAGGCCGGTTTGCGTCAGGTGGAGGAGGAAAACGTCCTCTTCCTCATGGTGGACTATTTCCTCATGGGCCCCGTGGATGAGGAACGGCTGGCGTCGCACTATGAGCACTTCCGGAAGCAAGGCCTCGACGGTCTCATCCTCGCCTGCCAGTTCTGGGTGAACGAGGGGCAGTCCGCCCATCCCGACTTCGTGACCTTCCTTCCCCCCGCCGTGCACCGCCTCTTCTCATTTCAGGCCGGATTCTGGAAGAAGGACATCCTTCTGGCCCTCACCCTCGACCACGAAAATCCCTGGATGGGAGAGTGGTATGGCGACCTGCGTGCCGTGAAGATGGGTCTGAATATCGAGTCGCTGCGCCGCGAGGCCGTGAAACCCATACCCTACGACGGCCGCGGCTGCCTCCATCAAGGCTACTGGCTTGAGAACGCCCGCAAATGGCTCGACGAGCAGGGCATAGCCGTGGACTACTCCCGCCGCGGCCTATACGAGGAGCACGAAGTGTATAAGACATGGCGCTTCCGCCTTAAGGTGAAGTGGATGATATGGAAGACCGGCCTCAGAGGAAGTTACTGGGACCTGCTCCGCCGGCGTCCTCTCCACACGCAGCAATAACCTTTATCCACCATGAAACTCTCCCGACTCAAAAAACTATCCTGGGCCAAGGTGAAGGATTACTCCTGGCGGCGCCTGGTGCGGCTGACGCGCCACACGCGGCTCTATCCCTTCATCTACAAATCCTACTGGCACTACCTCCTCACGCCCTCCCGCGAAGAGGACGAGAACCAGTATCACGTCCCACACCATCACCGCCATCATCATTCCGATGCCGACGGCGCCACATCCCACACTGCCCACCATCACTCCTCATCTCACGGCCACCGCTACTACACCGCGCGTCCCCATCCCGGCGCCGGCATCGGCCATCAGCTGGCCAACTGGATGGCGGGCTACTGGTACGCCCGCGAATTCGGTCTGCGTTTTGCCCACTGGCCTTTCAGCGCCGGCCATGCCGAGGACGCCGACACGATGAGCTGGGAGGACTTCCTCGGCTTCGGCGAGGACGAAGTGAGCGTGGAGTCCCTCAAAGCGCAGGGCTACAAAGTGCGCCGACTCCCCTCGTTCCATAACCACGATTCCAAGGCTTGGGCTCTCCAGCGCAAGATAATCGCTTCCTATCGCGGCAAGCGCGTCATTCTCATGGCCGAGCAGGACCAGTTCCTGCGCCATCTGGAAAAGCTGCGCGAGGACTACCGCCGCAAGTTCGAGGCTGCCAAGGCCCGCCGTCAGGACAACGTGCGCTACAGTGCCGACTGCTTCAACATAGCCCTCCATGTGCGTCGCGGCGACATCATGCAGCAGGGCGCCGATGCCGCCCTGGAACGCCGCAGGCAGGACAACGGCTATTTCCTCACCGCCCTCCGCGAAACGATAGCCCATTTCTCCGCGCTTCAGGGCAAGCCCGTCCACGTGTGGCTCTTCTCACAGGGCACGCCCGAGCAGTTCCCCGAGTTTGCCGCCGTGGAGAATATCCACTGGTGCCTCGACATGCCCGCGCAGCAGTCCTTCCTTCACATGGTCAGGGCCGACGCGCTCATTTTCAGCAAGAGCAGTTTCTCATATAAGCCCGCCCTCCTCAGCCGCGGCGAGAAAATATGCCCGCCGGAGTTCTGGCACGGCTATCCCAAGTCCCCCCACTGGCACATGGCCGACAAACGGGGCCACGTCAGCTGGGCCGACGCCGCCGAAACGAAAAACGAAACGCAACAACAGTAATATTAACAAAAATCCCCCTAAAACTATGGCAAAGTCAAATCATCCCAACTTCCGTCTGTGGTGCCTGCTGGCCCTCATCCCCATCGTCATTATTCTCTTGACGTGGTGCTGGTGCTACTGGTGGGTATAATCTCCCTGGCCGATAGCCTGAAAGATTAGACACCGCGGCCCGTCACACCGGAATGCTCCATTGCCGGTAGGCCACCCCGTGGGCGCCGAAGCCCTCCTTCTGCGCCTGCAGACCTTCGTTGAGGAAGCGTCCGCCCTGCTCGTTGCTTATGCCAAAGTCAAAGTAGCGGAGGGACGGGCGCTCCTTCTTGTATTCCTCCAGAACGTGGAGGAAGAGGAGATCCATCACGCCGTCCTTCTTTCCCTGCTCCGTGGCGTGGGGATACTGCGAGTGGGCCACGGCATCGGCCTCGAAGACGACGATGATGCCGCTCTCCGTCGCTCCGCAGCCTTGTAGGGGCTGCATGTCGTGCCGGTCCTCGCCGTCGTGCCGCTCGGGTGCGGCCGGTCGGGCATCGGCCACCCACACCTTGATATTTTCGGGGAAGCGGCGCATGAGGAGTTGCATCTCCTGGCAGGAGTGTACGGGCCGCGTGTCGTGGCAGGAGCGCAGGTTCTCCTCGATGACGGGCCAGTAGCGGCCGAGTTCGTCGGGATTTGTGAGGCGCCTTACGCCGTATCCCAGTCGTGCGGCGCGTCGCTTGCCGCGGCCGCGGCGTTCCTCCATCGGGGCCTGCAAAGGGGAGCGCAGGTCGATGGCGGTGGCAATGTTGCACACGCTGAGCTGTGCGCCGATGCGCCACAGGGCGTACTCGTCGTCCTCTGCCGGCTGGCGGTGGTAGATGTAGGGCACCTGCTTGTAGCGCCACAGCTTGAAACCGGCGTCATGGAGGTAGGAGCGCGTCATGTCGAAGAGAGCCATGAGGCAACCCGTACCGACGCGCGGGGCGAGCACGAAGCCGCCGTACGTCAGCCCCTGATGCGAATGGAACACGGCCTCGCCGCCGTCGGTATCCTCCGTGCGCACTTCGTTGGCCGGCAGTACGGCCACCCAGCCCTTCTCGTCAGAGAAAATGAGGGAGTGGTCGCGGAAGCGGTCGGCATGGTAGTCCATGAAGTCGCGGCGGAAGAGGAAAGTGCCGTTGCGCGAGGTGGAGATGAAGGCGTCCCACTGTGCCTTGAAGGAGGGAGAGTAGCGCTGAATTTGCATTTTGGGTGAAGGAGTTTTAGGAATGTGTGTGCAAAAGTACTATTTTCTGGCGAGAAGACAAAGCGCGGCGGCCATTTTCTCCCCAGAGCGGCTCCGTGCGGGCGAAGGGTGGGGGAGAAGAGCCGCTTTTGGCGCAAAAAGCGCAATCTCTGTGCGAAACACTTGCCAGAGTCGTGCGAAATGTGTACTTTTGCCGCGAATACAAGCTGCACGGCACAGCATCTTGCCGCATCATTATGATAGAGACACAGGAACAACTTGAGCGCCTCATCAAGACGTGGGGATTCATGCCCTTTTTCAAAAACGGCGTGGAGGGCTTTTCGATAGAGGAACTCACTCCCCCGGAACTGCTCTTCGGCGATGACTTCGAGCGAGGCCCCTGGAAGTGGAAAGGCCCCATCATCAGTCACTGGGAGAGCGCCTACGGGAAGTTCTTCGGCCGGAAGATGGCGGGCTACGTGAGTCTGGAGTGGCTGCCCGACCTCATGAACTGGCGCCGCGCCCAGTATCCCCTGAAGAAGGAGCCCGCCGACGCCCGCCATATCCTTCAGGTGCTGGTGGAGCACGAGTCGCTGCTCTCCAAAGAGCTCAAGGTGGCCAGCGGCTTCACCCTGAGCCGCAAAAAGACGAAGTTCAATCCCGAAAATCCCGCCGAGCCCATCGTGAACGCGAAGAACGGCACTGCCTGCGACGCCCACATCGCCCAGTTGCAGATGGCCACCCGCGTGTGCGTGGCCGACTTTGAATACAAGGTGTCGAAGAGCGGCGAGGTGTATGGCTGGGGCGTGGCGCGCTACTGCACGCCGGAAGCCATGTACCCCGAACTCTTCCCCCTGCGCGATGCCGTGGAGGGCCGCACGCCGCGGCAGTCGCGTGAAAGGATATTGGTACATCTCGCAGCCCTCTTCCCAGAGGCCCGGAGGGAAAAGATAGAGAGACTGATATAAAGGCCGCACGGCCCGTTCGCCCGGGGAGCCCGTTTTTGCAGGGAAAAAACCCCTCCCGTCAGACAGGGTTCGCGCAAGAGGACTTTTGTGCAGGAATAATCCTGATTACCACGAGTTTATCGCAGACCGTGCCGGCACTTGTGCCGACTGTCTCGTCTTGGCCACAGCTGTGACGCATACTTGGCCACAGTTGTGACGCATACTTGGCCACAGCTGTGACGCATATCGGTCACTACTGTGGCCATGATGACTAAATGCCGACTAAGAACGAGCGCTCCGGCACTAAGAACGCGCGCTTCGGCACTAAGAACGCGCGCTTCGGCGTTAAAACGGCGGCAGCGGTCGCAAAAATGGCGGGGAATAGGACAAAAACGGCAGCGGGCGGGGCAAAATGGGGGCTGAAAAGGGTTTGACGCTGGAAATTTAGGTCTCTTCATCAACTAAATGGGGGATAAGGGCGGAAATGTGGGAAAAAATATGTAACTTTGCGCCCGAAATAGTGTGCCTTGCGCCCTAGGGGCGCGGGGAGCCCGCAAAACGACGACAGGAATACAATAAAAACATCAGATATGGACTATAACTTTCAAGAGATTGAGGCCCGCTGGCGCAAGGAGTGGGCAGAGATGAAAACCTATCACGTGGAGGCTGACGCAAGCAAGCCGAAGTACTACGTGCTGAACATGTTCCCCTATCCCAGTGGAGCAGGCCTCCACGTGGGACACCCGCTCGGCTACATTGCCAGCGATATCTATGCGCGCTACAAGCGCCTTAAGGGCTACAACGTGCTCAACCCCATGGGCTACGACGCCTACGGCCTGCCCGCAGAGCAGTATGCCATACAGACGGGCCAGCATCCTGAGGTGACGACCAACGCTAACATTGCGCGCTACCGCGAACAGCTGGACAAGATAGGCTTCTCCTTCGACTGGGACCGCGAGGTGCGCACTTGCGCCCCGGACTATTACAAATGGACGCAGTGGGCTTTCCAAAAGATGTTCAACTCATTCTTCTGCAATGCCTGCCAGAGCGCACGACCCATAGAGGAACTCACGGAGCATTTCGAGAAACACGGCACCAAGGGCATACAGGCAGCCTGCAGCGAGGAACTCTCGTTCTCCGCCGAGGAGTGGAAGGCAATGACGCCGAAGGAACAGAGCGACGTGCTGATGAACTACCGTCTGGCCTTCATGGGCGAGACGATGGTGAACTGGTGTCCCGAACTGGGCACGGTGCTGGCCAACGACGAGGTGGTGAACGGCGTGAGCGAACGCGGCGGCTACCCCGTGGAGCAGAAGAAGATGCGCCAGTGGTGCCTCCGCGTGAGCGCTTATTCCCAGCGCTTGCTCGACGGACTGGATACCATCCAGTGGAGCGAGAGCATCAAGGAAACGCAGCGCAACTGGATAGGCCGCAGCGAAGGCACGGAGATGCGTTTCCAGGTGAAGGGCCGCGACGAGCACTTCACGATATTTACCACTCGCGCCGACACAATCTTCGGCGTGACCTTCATGGTGCTTGCGCCCGAGAGCGAACTCGTGGGGCAGCTTACCACTGAAGAGCAGCGCGAAGAAGTGGAGGCCTACGTGAAGTACGTGAAAGGCCGCACCGAGCGCGAGCGCATGATAGACCATAAGGTGACGGGCGTGTTCTCCGGCTCATACGCTATTAACCCCTTCACAGGAGAAGAAATACCCGTATGGATAAGCGAATACGTACTTTCCGGCTACGGAACGGGAGCCATCATGGCCGTGCCTGCCCATGACAGCCGCGACTACGCCTTTGCCCGCCACTTCAACCTGCCCGTCATTCCCCTCATCGAGGGTGCCGACGTGAGCGAGGAGAGTTTCGACGCCAAGGAAGGCATCGTGATGAATTCGCCCGCCGAGGGCGTGGAGACGCTCGCCGGCTTCAGCCTCAACGGCCTCACGGTGAAGGAAGCCATCGCCGCTACGAAGAAATTCGTGACGGAACAGAAGCTCGGCCGCGTGAAGGTGAACTACCGCCTGCGCGACGCCATCTTCTCGCGCCAGCGTTACTGGGGCGAACCCTTCCCCGTGTACTACAAGAACGGCGTGCCCACGATGGTGCCTGAGGAGTGCCTGCCCGTGATGCTCCCCGAGGTGGCCGACTTCAAGCCCACCAAGACCGGTGAGCCCCCCTTGGGCAATGCGCAGGTGTGGGCCTGGGATGAGGCCAACCGCTGCATCGTTGACAAGGCCCTCATCGACGAAAAGACCGTCTTCCCCCTGGAACTCTTTACCATGCCCGGCTTTGCCGGAAGCAGTGCTTACTATCTCCGCTACATGGATCCGCACAACGATGCCGCCCTCATCAGCGAGGAGGCCGCCGGCTATTGGAAGAGCGTGGACCTCTACGTGGGCGGCAGCGAGCATGCCACAGGCCACCTCATCTATTCGCGCTTCTGGAACAAGTTCCTCTTCGATCTTGGCGTGAGCAAGAGCGAGGAGCCCTTCCAGCGCCTCGTGAATCAGGGCATGATACAAGGCTGGAGCAGCTTCGTGCATCGCGTGAAGAACACTAACAAATATGTCAGCTTCGACCTCCTCGAAGAGCGTCTCAGCGACGACAAGAAGACCAAGCAGTACTTCTACGAAGGCACCGAGACCGACCCCATACATGCCGACATCAGTCTGGTGAGCGGCAACGTGCTCAACGTGGAAGGCATGCGTCAGTGGCGCCCTGAGTTCAGCGATGCCGAGTTCGTGCTCAACGTCGAGGGGCAGTACATTGTCAGTCAGGCTGTGGAGAAGATGTCGAAGTCGAAGTACAACGTGGTGAACCCCGACGACATCTGCGAGAAATACGGTGCCGACACGTTGCGCCTGTACGAGATGTTCCTCGGTCCCGTGGAGCAGTCGAAACCGTGGGACGTGGCCGGCATCGACGGTTGCTTCCGTTTCCTGAAAAAAGCCTGGAGCCTCTTCGACAAGGCTCTGGAAGCCCCCGCCGCAGAGCCCACGAAGGACAATCTCAAGACGCTCCACAAGCTCATCAAGAAGGTGAGCGAGGACATCGAGGCCTTCTCCTACAACACCTCCGTGCCCGCCTTCATGGTGGCCGTGGGCGAACTTCAGCAGCAGAAGTGCCAGAGTCGCGAGGTACTCGCGACGTTTGCCATACTGCTGGCTCCCTTCTGCCCGCACTTCGCCGAGGAAGTGTGGCATCGGCTGGGCCACGACACTTCGGTGTGCGACGCCCAGTGGCCTGAGTGGAACGAAGAATACATGAAGGAGAGTGCCGTCACCCTCGGCGTACAGTTCAACGGCAAGGTGCGCTTCTCAATGGACTTCCCCGTGGATGCCACCTCGCCCCAGATGCAGGAGATGGCAAAGGCCGCTCCCGAGGCGCAGAAGTACCTGGACGGCATGCAAATTGTGAAGATAGTGGCCGTGCCCGGCAGAATCGTCAACTTCGTCGTGCGCCCCGCATAAAGAGAACCCGATATAAACGAACGAAAAACCGTCGTCAATGACCCGCAGCACTGTTTTCCGTGAGGCAAAGGACTATATCATCATCGCCCTTGGCTTGGTGATTTACGCCTTGGCGTTTACCTTTTTTCAGTTGCCCCATCAGATTCCGTCGGGAGGGGTAGCCGGTGCCGGCGCCATCATCTTCTACGCCACGGGCTTCCCTGTGCAGTTCACATATTTCGCCGTGAACGCGCTACTGCTCATCGCGGCAGTAAAGACCCTGGGATGGAAGTTCTGCGTGAAGACCATCTACGCCGTAGTGGTGCTTACGGTGCTGCTGGGTGTGGTAAAGTCCGGCAGTCAGTACTACGGCGCCCTGCATCCTGAGCTCCCCGTGTCGCCGCAGGGCCTCCCGATATTGCTGGACGACGCCTTCATGTCGTGTATCTTCGGCGCGCTACTGCAAGGTTTCAGTGTCGGCTACGTGTTCCTCCACAACGGCAGCACGGGCGGCACCGACATCATCGCGGCTATCACCAACAAGTACCGCGACGTCAGTCTGGGCCGCGTCATGATGCTTTGTGACCTGCTCATCATCTCCTCCTCCATCCTCGTGCCGGGCTTCACCATCAGCAACCTCCTCTACGGCTTCTGCACACTGATAATCTCCTCCATCACCATCGACTATGTGGTGGACCGTCGGCGCCAGTCCGTGCAGTTCTTCATCTTCAGCGAGAAGTATGAGGAGATAGCCTCCGCCATCAACGCCACAGGACGCGGCGTGACGATGCTCAAGGGCGAGGGATGGTACACCAAGTCAGACAGGATGGTGCTTGTCGTAATGGCACGCAAGAGAGAAAGCAACCGCATCTTCCGTATCATCCAGACAATCGACCCTGCCGCCTTCGTGAGCCAGTCGAAGGTCATCGGCGTCTATGGCTACGGTTTCGACAAACTGAAAATAAAGGCCGACAAGCCCGCCGCCGTCAGCCCCCATCCCAATAACGAACAAGACAATGCGTAAAATCATCTTCGCCACCAACAATGCGCACAAGCTTGAAGAGGTGCGCGCCATGCTCAACGGCAATGTGGAGGTGCTCTCCCTCTCCGACATCGGTTGCCACGAGGACATACCCGAGACGGCCCCCACTCTCGAGGGCAACGCCTTGCAGAAGGCCCACTTTGTCTTCGACCGCTACGGCTTGGACGTCTTTGCCGACGACACGGGTCTGGAAGTAACGGCGCTCGGTATGCGTCCCGGTGTGCATACGGCCCGCTACGCTTTCCCCGACCGCCACGACCCGAAGGCCAACACCCTGAAGCTCCTCGGCGAACTCGCCGACAAAGCCGACCGTACGGCCCGCTTCCGCACCGCCATCGCCCTTATCGAGGGCGGCAAGGAGACGCTCTTCGAGGGTATCGTGACCGGCACCATCGCCACCGAGGAGCGCGGCACCGAGGGCTTCGGCTACGACCCCGTCTTCGTGCCCGACGATGCCGACGGCAAGACCTTCGCCGAGCTGGGCACCGAGGTGAAAAACAAAATCAGCCACCGTGCCCGTGCCGTACAGAAGTTGGCCGAGTATCTTCTGGAAAAATCTTAAGCCCGGAAGGACGCCTTTAACCTTTTCGTCATACTTTCTCCTTTCTCATCCATTATGAAGCGACTACACCTTATTATATATATAGCGCTCGCCCTCTGCCCCCTCGGGCTGCGGGCTCAGTGGACATACCACAGCAGTTATCAGCAGCTCACCGACGCCGTGGAATGCGGCGCGCAGGTGGCGGGCCTGTATGAGGGTGGCTCCGTGCTCCTCTACGACAAGGAGAGCGAGGAAGTGCGCTTCCTCAACCGTTCCACCGGCCTCAGCGGCACCGTGGTGCAGTTCGTGGATTGGTGCAAGGCCCTGAAGACCCTCGTCGTCGTGTATGCCGACGGCAACATCGACCTCCTCCGCCTTCCCACCGAGCAGCTGACCAACCTGCCGCAGCTCCAGCAGTCGCCCGACGGTGCTCCCGTCCTCAATGCCCTCTGGGCCGGCGACCGCGAGGCTCTGCTCGCCACCGCTGAGGGCGTCATACATCTCAACGTGGCCGACGCCTCCATAAAAGGTTACTATCGCATAGGTGCCGTGAAGGAAGCCCGCATCCATGACGGTTATATCTACGCCCTCAAGGCCGCCGGCGGCGTGGTGAAGTGCGCCGTCGCCGGCAATCCCCTCGACGTAGGTGCCTGGCAGGCCGCCGGCAGCACGCTTCCCGGTACGGGCCGTGACAATACTGCAGCACTCGCCACCCTCAAGGCCAGCCTCCTGCCCTACGGCCCTGCCTCCAGCTATCACTATGCCATGCGCTGGGACGGCGGGCGCCTGCTCAGCGTGGCCGGAAGAGTGGATGCCACCGACCGTGTGCACACTCCCCCCACCATAATGACCTATGACGGTCACGAATGGCAGCAGTTCTCCACCGACTTCTCCAAAGACCCCGAGCCGCTGCCCCTCGCCAGCTACTATAATCCCTCCGACGCCATTGCCGACCCTGCCGACACGAGCCATGTCTTCGTGAGCTACGGCAGCGTGGGCGTCGCCGAATATCGGGGCGGCCGCCTCGTCACGCGCCACGGCGTGAAGAACTCGCCGCTCACCTGTCTCGTGCCCTCGCGCAGCGACTTCATCCGCGTCAGCGCTCTCGCCTTCGACGCCGACCGGAACCTATGGATGGCCAACGTAGGCACCGACTCCGTGCTCGTATGTCGCAAGGCCAACGGCACCTGGCAGAAATACTACTTCTCCGCCCTCAAGGGATGCAGCGAGGCCGAGCACATCGTCTTCGACCATGACGGGCGCCTCTGGTTCGCCGACAAGCGCTACGCCGGTGCTCACCGCGGCGGTATCTTCTGCTACGACCCCCAGCAGAAGAAGAGCTGCTTCCGTTCCTCCTTCACCAACGAGGACGGCACCTCCTACACCATAGGCTCATGCTTCACCCTCGCCGTAGATCTCACGGGGCAGGTGTGGGCAGGCACCGATGAGGGCCTCTTCGTCGTGGACTCTCCTGCCGACTTCCTCACCGACGATTTCCTCATGCTGCAAATCAAGGTGCCGCGCAACGATGGCACGAACTATGCCGACTATCTGCTCTCCGGTGTAGCCATAACCGCCATCGCCGTGGACGGTGCCAACCGCAAGTGGATAGGCACCGCCGACAACGGCCTCTATCTCGTCAGCGCCGACGGCCTTGAGACGCTCCACCACTTCACCACCCAGAATTCCCCCCTGCCTTCCGACTATATCTACTCCCTCGCCATCGACCCCTCCTCCGGCGAGGTGTATATCGGCACGCAGGCCGGCCTTGTATCCTATGCCGGCACCGCCACCGAGGCGCTGCCCTCCCTCCAGAAGTCCAACCTCCACATTTTCCCCAACCCCCTGCGCCCCGAGCAGCCCCGCCTCATTACCCTGCAAGGCCTCACGCAGAACGCCGAAGTGAAGATTGCCACCCTCGCCGGACAGGTGGTACATTGCGGCCGCTCTCTCGGAGGACAGTACCAGTGGGACGCCACCGACCTCCAGGGCCGCCCCTGCGCCACCGGCACCTATCTCGTGCTCGTCAGCACCGACGGCGGCAAGACTTCCATAGCCGGCCGCCTCGCCATCGTGCGATAGCCCGCACCCCGCAGTCCATCGCCGCACGCCGCAGCGGGCCGCACGCCGCTCGTCACGCATTGTCGCAGCAAAAACGTACAAAAAAAGGGTAAAAAATGACAGAAAACAACTTTTTTTAGCCCGAAATGCAAAAAAAGTGCAAAAAAATTTGGAAGATAAGCCTAACTTGCTGTAAATTTGCACAAACAAAAAGCAAATTATTGCTCGGAAACACCATTTATTAACCCTTTAATAACATTTCACTATGAACAAAACTCAGCTTGTAGAAGCCGTTGCCGCTCAGGCCGGCCTGACCAAGGTTGCCGCTAAGGCTGCCGTAGAAGCCACCGTAGATGCCATCACCGCTGCTCTGAAGAAGGGCGAGGCTACCCAGCTCATCGGCTTCGGCACATTCTCCGTAGCAAAGCGTGCTGCTCGCGTAGGTAAGAATCCTCGCACTGGCGCTCAGGTTAAGATTGCTGCCAAGAAGGTCGTTAAGTTTAAGGCTTCCTCCGCTATCGAGCTCTAAGTCTTTAGAAAGACCCTAAAGCAGACAAACAGGGGCCGCACACCTGCCAAAAGCAAGAGTGCGGCCCACTTCTGCACATATTATTTCAAAAACTATTAGCTAATGGCTATCAGAAAACGTAAGGCGGGCGGATTCAATTCCTTCACAGCCTGCATCAGCACCGCTATGGTGCTCGTGCTCCTGGGCACGGTGGTGTTCTTCGTCAGTGTGGCAGACAACCTCGGACGCACGATGAAGGAGAACTTCAGCGTGCAAGTGTTGCTCTCCGACAGCATCTCAAAGAGCCAGACATACGAGCTGCAGACCTTCCTGCGCCAGCAGAAGCCCGTGAGAACCGTGAGCTACACCTCAAAGGAGAAAGCCACGAAGGAGCAGGCCGAAGTGTTGGGCTCCGACCCCGAGGAATTCCTCGGCAACAGCCCGTATCCCGCTTCCTTCGAGTTGCTGCTGAAGGCCGACTATGCCGACAATGACTCGCTTGGCAAATACATGAAAGCCGTGAAGGCCCGCCCGTTCGTCACCGACGTCATCTATCCCGAGGACTTGATGGAGGCAGTCAACAGCAACATCAACACGGCCTCCCTCGTATTGCTCGCCATCGCCCTTCTCCTGGGATTCGTGTCGTTTGCCTTGATAAGCAACACCATGCGTTTCTCTGCCTATGCCAATCGCTACTCAATATATACTATGCGCCTTATCGGAGCGCGCCAGAGTTTCATCCGCCGGCCCTATCTCCGGCAAGCGTTCTGGATAGGCCTCATCGCCTCTCTGCTGGCCATCGCCCTTCTCTGGGCCGCCTTGCAGGTACTGCTCTCGTGGGACGAAGGCATCAGGACGCTCCTCACGTCCAAGGTCCTCGTGTTCACATGCGGCACCGTTATCGTCACCGGCTTACTCCTCACCGTGATTTGCGCCTTCTTCAGCGTGACGCGCTTCCTACGTCTCTCGGGAGACCAAATCCATCTGCAATGATTTAGGCCGGTCCGGGCATCGGATACTGTCCTAAAAGAAATAAAAAACCAATATGATTCCCAATACACAAGAGAATAATACTAAAGGCGAAAAGCATGTTTTCGCCTTTACGCGCGTTAATTTCATACTTCTTGCCGTAGGCATGGCCGTGGCCATACTGGGCTTCATCCTCATGAGCGGCGAGGGCAGCGGCGAGACGACCTACAATCCCGCCATCTTCAATGCCCTCCGCATCAAGGTGGCTCCCGTAGTCACGCTTTTCGGCTACCTCTTCATTCTCTACGCCATACTCTACAGGAAAAAGGAGAAATAGCGCATGGATACCATTCAGACCGTCATCATCGCCATCGTAGAAGGCCTTACTGAGTTCCTGCCCGTGTCCTCCACGGGTCACATGATTATCACGCAGCATATGCTCGGCGTAGAGCCCGGCGACGCCTTCGTGCACGCCTTCACCTTCATCATACAGTTCGGTGCCATCCTCTCCGTAGTGTGCCTCTACTGGAAACATTTCTTTCAGGTGCGCAACAGGCAGGAGTGGGAAGAGAAGAAGCGCTTCTACTGGCTTCTTATCGTGGGCGTGCTGCCTGCTGTCGTCATAGGCCTCGCCGCCAAGAAGAGCGGCCTTCTCGACTGGCTCCTCGACAGCGTATTGGTCGTAGCCATAACCCTCGTTCTGGGCGGCATATTCATGCTTTTCTGCGACAGAATTTTCAACAAGGGCACTGACGATACCCGCCTCACCCCTCGCCGTGCCTTCTGGATAGGCATGTTCCAGTGTCTCTCCGTCATACCCGGCATGAGCCGTTCCATGGCCACCATCGTGGGCGGCATGGCGCAGCGTCTCACCCGCAAGCGTGCCGCCGAGTTCTCATTCTTCCTCGCCGTGCCCACTATGGCCGGCGCCACCATCCTCGATCTCTTCGACCTCATGAAGGAAGAGGCCGGCTGGGCCACCACCCACAACGTGCTAATGCTCATCCTCGGGTGTGTCATCGCCTTCGTCGTGGCCATTGCCGCCATGAAGTGGTTTGTAAGTTTCCTTTCGAAATACGGCTTCCGTGCCTTTGGCTGGTATCGCATCATTGTGGGCGGCATCATCCTCATCATGCTGGCCAGCGGCTCCTCGCTGGCCATGGTTGACTGATTCTATCGACAAAGATGCCGCACTCCGCAACACACATGCAGACCCCATCGCCACAGGCGCCGCAAGACAATAAATATATCCAGGGCCAGATACTGGTCTTCGACAAGCCCTTGCGCTGCACGTCGTTCCAGCTCGTGGGGCGCGTGCGCTGGCTCCTCTGCCGCCACCTCAAGATAAAGAAACTCAAGGTGGGCCATGCCGGTACGCTCGACCCCCTGGCCTCCGGCGTGCTCCTCATCTGCACGGGCAAGGCCACGAAACGCATCGAGGAGCTTCAGGGCCACGAGAAGGAGTATGTGGCTACGCTCCAGCTGGGGGCCACCACGCCGAGTTATGACCTGGAGCACCCTGTCGATGCAACCTATCCCACGGAGCATATAACGCCCGCCCTCGTAGAGGAAGTCCTCCGCCGCTTCACGGGACCTCAGATGCAGGTGCCGCCGGCCTTCTCCGCCTGCAAGGTGGACGGCCACCGCGCCTACGACCTCGCCCGAAAGGGCCATGAGGTGGAGCTCCAGGCCAAGCCCATCGTCATCCACGCCCTCACCCTTGAGGAGGCCGACTGGGAGAAAAAGTCCCTCACCCTCCGCATCCGCTGTTCCAAGGGCACCTACATCCGCTCCCTGGCGCGCGACATCGGCGAAGCCCTCCAGAGCGGCGCCCATCTCACCTACCTCCGCCGCACCCTCGTGGGCGAATACACCGAGGCCCAGGGCCTCACGCTCGAACAGTTCGAGGACATGCTCCGCGCAGAGGTGAAGGAATGGCAGACGATATAAACTTTTTATCAAGAATTAAAGAATTAAAGAATTTCCGCCAAGAGGAATTTTCAGGAATTGCTGCTTGATGCAGCAGAATACCCTGCGGCACACTTTCCTTAAGAGGCACGGCAGTGTCCGGCACAGCAATTCTTGCAAATTCTTCCTTAAAAAGACATCGGTAAACATAATTCCGAAATTCCCGTAATTCTTGATAAAAGAAAAATTCCTGACCCCCTCCGCCCTCACACCCGAATAACAAACAACGACAAGATATGAAACTTTCCCAATTCAAGTACAAACTTCCCCAGGACCAGATTGCCCAGCACCCCGCCCCGCACCGCGATGAATGCCGCATGCTCGTGCTCCACCGCAAGACGGGAGACATCGAGCACAAGACCTTCAAAGACATCCTGTCATACTTCTCCGCCCACGACACCTTCGTCTTCAACGACACGCAGGTGTTCCCCGCCCGCCTCTACGGCAACAAGGAGAAGACAGGCGCCGTCATCGAAGTGTTCCTCCTGCGCGAGCTCAATGCCGACCTCCGCCTGTGGGACGTCCTCGTGGACCCCGCCCGCAAGATACGCATCGGCAACAAACTCTACTTCGGCGAGGACGACAGCGTGGTGGCTGAAGTCATCGACAACACCACCTCCCGCGGCCGCACCCTCCGTTTCCTCTACGACGGCGACCACGACGAGTTCGTGCGCAGCCTCTATGCCCTCGGCGAAGCCCCAATCCCCCACTATCTCGGCCGGAGAGCCGAAAAATCCGACATCGACGACTTCCAGACCGTCTTCTCCCGCCACGAAGGCGGCGTGACGGCACCCACCGCCGGCCTCCACTTCTCGCGCCACACCCTGATGCGCATGGAACTGGCCGACATCCACAGCGCATACCTCACCCTCCACTGCGGCCTCAGCAATTTCCGCGACACCGACGTGGAAGACCTCACGAAGCACAAGCTGGAGTCCGAGCAGATGTTCGTCAACGACGAATGCTGCCGCATCGTCAATGCCGCCAAGGAGCACGAGCATCGCGTGCTCGCCGTCGGCACCACCGTGCAGCGCGCCCTCGAGACCGCTGCCGGCCCCGACCATCGCATAAAGCCCTTCGAGGGCTGGACCAGCCGCTTCATCTTCCCGCCCTACGAGTTCAAGATAGCCTCCGACATGCTCGTGAACTTCCATCATCCCGAGTCCACGCTCCTCATGCTCACCGCCGCCTTCGGAGGTTACGATGAAACGATGAATGCCTACCGCGTAGCCCTCAAGGAAGGTTACAAATTCGGTTGCTACGGCGACTGCATGCTCATCACCGACTGATTCCCTCCCGCGCGGCCCCTTCCCGCGCATATCCCACCCACAGGCCCCGCACCCCCGCGGGGCCTTTTTTTTGTATTGCGTGGCCGCGTATTTTTTTCTTGTTGCTTCGCAAGAAATAGCACGGCTTCGCCGGAAATGACCCCCCTCTTGTCCCCCCGAGGGGGGGAAGTTCTGTTTTCTTTCGCTCTTGGGCTCTCCCCCCTCGGGGGAGCTGGAGGAGATTTTCGTTGCTTCGCAAGAAATAATTCGGCTTCGCCGGAAATAGTTTTTTAAGGAAATAATTTTCAGAGATATTTCCCGCGAAGCGGCCTATTATTTCCCGCCCGCAGGGCGG
>JAKSLT010000046.1 GCA_024401055.1 Bacteroidaceae bacterium
GCATGACGATGTACAAGCGCTTCCGCGGCTCCGAGCCGAAGATTGACGCGCTGCTTAAGGGAAGAGGGTTGAAGACCCCCTAAATCCCCCGAAGGGGGACTTTGGAGGATAGACGCCCTATAATATTCCCTCACCCATACGAAACCTCATCATCACATGAAACGGCTTTCCATATTCACAGCCTTGTTCTTTGCATTTCTGGGCCTTTCCGTCACGGCAGCCGAGAAGCCCGACAGCGTGGATGTGTCCGGCAATGTGCTTGACAGTTTCTCGCGACAGTACCTCGACAGCATCCGTGTGCGGCTCTACACCCAAGACCACGCCACCCTGCTGCTCGACACGCTCTGCACCGATGCCCTCTACACCATAAAGGACTCCACCCAGCGCGAAATGGCGGCCAAGTACTGGCCAAAGGTGTACCGCCTGCGCTACGCCTTCAGAATACCTGCCGGCAACTATGTGTTGGAACTCGCCTGTCCGGGTTACACCCCCGTGGAACAAGCCCTAAACATACCCGCGAAGCGCTACGGAAGGCGCACGGAGACTTGGGAAGTCAAGGACGTAATGATGCAACGCGAACGGCGGTACAACCTGGACGAAGCACAGGTGCAATCCACCCGCATCAAAATGATGATGAAGGGCGACACGGTCGTCTATAACGCCGACGCCTTTCAGGTGGCGAAAGGCAGTATGCTCGACGGCCTCATACAGATGATGCCCGGCCTTGAAATACGCGACGGCGGCAAGATTTACCACAATGGCGAATACGTGCCCGAACTCCTTGTCAACGGCAAGGACTTCTTCAAGGGCGACCCCACCGTAGCGCTTCAGAACCTGCCCGCCTATACCGTCAAAGACATTCGCATCTACCACAAAGCCCCCGACGGCGCCTACCTGCGCAAAGGCCTCACGCATCAGGACACCCTGCAATGGGACAAAGCCCTCGACGTGCGCCTCAAGCGGCAATACAACACGGGATTTCTGGCCAACGTGGAAGCTGCCCTCGGCCCTGCCTACGGTGGGGGCGACACACGCCTCAACTACATGGGACGCCTCTTCGGCATACGCTACACCGACCACTCGCGGCTGGGATTCTTCGCCAACCTCAACAACTACAATGACCTATCCTCTGCCGACGCCCAAGGCTCGTGGCAAGAGAGTTCCTTCATGAGCGGCGTGACGCGCACCTCCATCGCTGGGCTCAACCTCAACATCGAGGGCAAGAAGACCAAAGTGGAGTATGACGGACAACTGCAGTTCCAACACAATAAGACAGAATCCGAATCCGTAACCTCATCCACCACCTTCGCGCTCAGCGGCGACGCCTTCAATCGCAGCCGCAACACATCCACATCGAAGAACTTGCAGATTGATTTCAACAATGGGATACGCTGCATGAAACCCAAGTATATGTGGGGCGTGCAACCCAACTTCTTATACGCCCACCGCAACCGCGATGCCGACGTCTTCTCCGCCCTCTTCAACGGCGACCCTATGGATGCCACTCGCGGCGCCTCGCTCGACAGCATCTTCCTGTCGCCCACCTCGCCCCGCCTGCAGCAGATGCTCGTCAACCGTCTGCGCAACACCACCACCAGCCGCAGCGACACGTGGATATCCAACCTTTCGGCATACACCTACTTCAACTCCCCCTGGACGGGCAATACCGTCAGCGCCTACGCCAATGTCCGGTACAACCATCGCTCCTCCACCTCCTTCGACATCTACGACCTGCGCTACAACGGCACGACACCCGATGACTACCGCCACCGCTACACACTCCAACCCACCTGGGACTTCGATGCCAGCGCCGCGCTCTACTACTACGGACAGACACCGGCAGAGTGGTTCAAATACCACTTCAGCTACAGCTACGACCACAACAGTTCCGAGAATGACAAAACGCTCTACCGCCTGGAACGCGCCGACAGCACAGCCCTGGACGTTCTCCCCTCCATGTCCGGCTGGAAAGAGCAAGCCATCGACTTGGATAATACTTTCCACAGCAAACAGCGCGACAACACGCACAAAATCGTGCCCCTCCTCGTATTCTCATCAAAGGAAGATACATGGACGGCAGAGGTAGGCACGGAAATCCAATTTGCCGGCAGATACTACGCTGACACCCGTGCCGAGAACCGAAGCGTAAGCCGCCACTACACCTTCCTCGACCCTCGCGTGAGGATTTCCTACAGTTACGTGCCCCGCAGCCAGAAGGGCAAGGCCGAGCCGCAAAAGGGCGACATCTCCCTGAATTACTCCCTCCAACACAACACTCCCGAAGGCCAACACCTCTTGGACATACGCGACGTCACCGACCCGCTACGCCACTACTACGGCAATCCCAACCTGCAGAGCAGCTACCAGCACCAGGTGCTCCTCAACCTTTGGCAACATAGCGACAACGGCTTCTACAACGTAAATCTGTCCTACAACCGGCAGATGCGTAGCATCGCACAAGCCATGAGCTACAACGCCGCCACAGGCCTCTACATCTACCGTCCCGAAAACATCAACGGCAACTACAATGCCAACGCTTCCCTGCGCCTCGGCTTTACACCCAAGGAGAAGCCCTTCAGCTGCGTCGTAAATCCCTCGGCCAACTACTACCACAGCGTGGACCTCATAAGCCCCGACGGCATTCAGGATGCCCAGCGTTCCGTCGTAAACAACATCACGGCATCCCTCAACGTGCGTCCGCAATACACGAAAGGAAAGATTACCGCCTTCCTTCAGGGCAACCTCGACTACAACTACGCCACGTCGCAACGCCCCGGCTACCACACGCGCTCCACCTTCGACATTCACTACACCTTCTCCTTCACGGCCAAGGAATTTTGGAAAGGCCTCACAGCCGGTACCGAACTCACGATGTACCATCGCCGCGGCTACGACGACCACTCGATGAACGACAACCACCTGCTCTGGAACGCCAACCTATCCCGCAGCTTCGGCAAAGACAAGGCATGGACGCTGAAACTTGTGGGTTACGACCTCCTGCATCAGTTCTCCAACGTGCAGCGCACCCTCAACGCCCAAGGCCTCACCGAGACATGGGTCAACTCCCTCCCCGCCTACGCCATGTTCCACGTTATATACAAGTTCAACAAGCGCAACAAGTCGCAAGCGCAATAAGCAAACTTTTACGAAAACGAAAACGAAAAACGAAAACGAAAACGAAGAACGAAAACAATATAAACACGCCAGCGGCATGCTCTCGTGATGAGGACATGCCGCTGGTTATATTGGGAGGTTATGAGTGTTTAAGGTTATGAGGTTTTAAGGTTATGAGGTTAAAGACAGGTATCGGTTATTTTTCACTTTTCACTCTTCACTCCTTATCCTTTCAGCCACCTATACTTCTTCACGGAATAGAGGGGCACGAAGGGAAGGAGGATAGGCGTGGTGGCCTTGTAGGACTGATAGGCGGAGTCGGCACCGTAGTTGTGGTCCTGGCGGAGTTCTATGCGACGGGCACCACTGAACATAATGTAGATGATGGCCACATAACCCGTGAGGGCGAGGAGCCAATGCCACCAGAGGGCGTATGCGCCGAAGCCGCTGATGAACATTCCCGTCCAGAAGAGCATCTCGCCAAGGTAGTTGGGGCAACGCACGAGGCGATAGAGCCCCGTGCTGACGAAACGATGGGCATCGCGCTTCTTGGCAACACTTTTCTGATGGTCGGCCACGGCTTCAAGAAGGAGGCCTGTGGCGGCAACACACACGCCTATCCACAAAGCGACATTATCCCCCACCCCACTCTGCAAGCGTATGGCGAGAGGCGACATCTGGCACACATAGAGCAGGGCGCAACTCACCCAGATGAAGAAATGGGCCGTCACGGAATAATCGGCATCGGTCTTGGCATCAAGGCTCACGGTATGGCGATAGGCGGCACTCTTCAGTTCGCGCCGCAGCAAATAACCGGCCAGACGGCAACCATAAACGACGGAAAGGCCCGTGAGGAGGGCCGTTCCCAATGTGAACGAGCCCCAGTACATCACGCCCAAGGTCACACCTATGGCCGCAATGCTGGCGCCGTAACCCACGGAGATAAACCATAGAATGCGATACCATCCGATGGCGTCAATAAGGAGGGTGATGAGTAGGAGGTATAACATAGATATAAACAGCCTCTCCCCGTCAAAGCCACCTGCGGTGCTTTGACACCCCTCCCGGCCTCTCTCCGGCTTCGCCACCTCTCCCCTGTTGGGGAAAGGGTTCGCTCTGCGAGCGAGGGAGGGGGAAGATACTCTTGGGAAAGAGAAATCTATTATAAGATGTGAATTAAGAGTACTTATATCTTCTCCATCCTGTATCCCATCCTCTTCAACTGCACGGCATAGCCAAAGGTGTAGAGCCCGTGGAGGGCTTCGACGAAGGTATGGAAGGCGGCGGGGGTGCCGGGCTCACATCCGGAATGGAGGAGGCGACTGTGGGTGCGGGCGGCACACTCTCCCACGAGGCGTTCGAGGGCATCGTAATCTGCGCCTTTCAAGCCGAGGATTTCCTCGCGCACATATTCGTCGAGGGCATCGTAGCCACGTTTGTCGCGGAGGTCGGCATAGAGGTCGGGACGCTGACCGTAGGTGGCCCAGTCCTTGTCCCAGAGAGCGGCAAGGGCCATGCCCACATACATCATCCAGCCGAGCGCCACCGTGGGGTAGTTCCCAAACTCCCGCACGCCATCGACCATATAGGAGCGGGCCACGAGGGGCCACTTCTCGTCAAGGTCGGGGGCCTCGGGCATACGGATGTCTATCTCCCCACGACCTAAAAGATAAGTCTGAAGGTCAGCACGGAGTTGAAGTTCAAAATCGGACACGAGGGTAAAGAGTGAACAGTGAACAGTTAAAGAGTGAACAATGAAAGAGTGAACAGTGAAAGAGTGAACAGCGAACAACCCTGTCCTACGATGAGTAACTTTTATTGTTCACTGTTCACTGACAAACTGTTAACTTTTTACAACTGGCTCTCGGGGAGAGTGAGTATCTGCTCAGCCAGGCTCATGTCGCCCGTCTGGAGGCCTTTTTTGAGCCATTTCATGCGTTGGGCGGAGGTGCCGTGGGTGAAGCTCTCGGGCACGCTGTAGCCCTGTGCTTGTTCCTGGAGGTAGTTGTCGCCTATCTTCTCGGCGCACTTGATGGCTTCCTCAAGGTCGCCGTCCTCAAGGGAGGCGAACATCTTGTTGTCGTAGTAGCCCCATACGCCGGCATAGAAGTCGGCCAGGAGTTCTATGCGCACGCTTATCTTGTTGGCATCTTTCTGGTTCATACGCGCCATTTGCTGGTGGAGTTTGTCGAGGAGACCTGTGAGGTATTCCACGTGGTGGCCCACCTCGTGGGCAATGACGTAAGCGTAGGCGAAGTCGCCGCCAGAGCCTATCTCGCCCTTCTTCATCTGCGTGAAGAACGAGAGGTCAAGATACAGGCACTGGTCGGCAGAGCAATAGAACGGGCCCATCTGTGCGGAACCGTTGCCGCAACCCGTCTGCACGCTACCCGTATAGAGCACCATGGTAGGGGCGGGATAGTTGCTGTTGAGTTGCTCTTTGAACACTTTCGTCCACACGTCCTCCGTGCCGGCGAGGATTTGCTTGGAGAAGGTGGCGAGTTCCTGCTCTTCGGCCGTAAACTCGCGCTGCTCCGTTTGTGTGCCGGTGCTCATTTGTTCCTGTGCACTCTGCATTACGGCGGTGAGGGGGTCGCCGCCTGTGGCCCATGCGATGAGGGCGGCAATGATGATGCCGCCGATACCCAGACCGCCTGCTGTCTTGCCTGAAAGGCGACGGCGGTCATCTACGTTTGTACTTTCTCTTCTTCCGTTGAGTTTCATGTATGATAAGTTAAAAGTTAAAAATTAAAAGTTAAAAGTTGCATTACCTGCGGGTGCGTGACACAGCCAAGGCAAGCGACGGCGGGAGGTCGCGTTGCACTATTCCGCGCTGCAAATTTACGTTTTTTTCGTGAAAATCCCGTATTTCTTCCCAATAATTTCACATTCCGCAGGCGCAAATGACCTTTCGGCCCCCGTGTACGGGACATTGCGCCCACCGACAAACGTCTCCTTTCCCTCCCCCAAACCTCCATTTTTTTTGAATAATTTATTCCCAATTCATGTAGCGCCGCAGGCAAAATTCCCTTCCTAATTTTTGTCAAATTTTTTTACAGTTTCGACCCTCTAAAGTGGCAATTCCTGACGATATTCCGCGCAAAAAAAATCTTGGCCACGAATATTGCAGCCACGAACGAGTTTTACAAAGCATTGATTTTCCATTTGTTATAACATGCCAAAATCTGAACGTCTCAAAAATCCGTCACTTCTTCCCTTTTAGTAAGCAAAACTGCCCGCGGGCCGCTGAAAACTAGTCCAGTCTTAGTGCGAACTTCTTCCCATTTAATTTGAACTTCTTCCCATTTAATTCAAACTAGTTCCCATTTAATTTCTACTGAAAGGGAAGTAGGACAAATTAAAAGGGAACTAGTGACGAGGGAATCGGAAGTCGCTTTCCGTAAGACTTCGTTTGCTCACTTTTTTCCTTTTGTCAAAATTTTTTACAGTTTCGAGGAAAGAAATTTTGGCCTGCGGCGCTACATGAATTGGGAAAAAATTAGGAAAAAATTCCTGCGGTACGGGACGAATTGGGAATAAATCGGGAACAAATCGGGGATGAGAACCCTAAAGACAACAAAATCGGAGGCCCCTGGCGACATACCAGAGGCCCCCGCGGAAAAAGAAAGAAATGGGTCGGAGAATTGGACGGGGCGATGTATTTCAGACAGCAGTAAATCGACAGTGACTGGTTATATAAAGACAGTAACAGGTTCTATAACGACAGTGGGAAATGCCATTGGCGGAGGTCATTGCGCCACCCGGATGAGTTTCGACGTGTCGTAGCCGCGGCGCGCTGCCTCATTGATTATCTTGGAGAGGGTAGCCTCGGGAAGGAGCGGCGTGCGGGAGAGTATCCAGAGATATTTGTCGCTGCCGGAACCTACGAGGGCATAGGAATAGTTGGGGCCGAGCATCAGCACGCGGTAGTCGGAATAGAAGGGTCCCCAGAACGACACGCGCAGGAGGCCAGGCGTATTCGTAAGCTTGGCCTTGCCTTCGCTCTCGCGCGGCTTGCCGTTCTTGAGGCCGCGGTTGAGGACGCTCACCTTGCCGTCGGGACGGAGCGAATACCGGGCCGTGCAATGCGTGAGGCCGCGCTCAAAACTGTGATCGTAACGCGCCACTTCGTACCACGTACCGAGGTACTGCTGAAGGTCGAAGTCCTTCACGATGGAGTTATCCACGGCATTGGCGCCGGAACATGAGAGCAACGTCACTAGGACGCTGCAGACGGACAGAAAATTGCTGCTCTTCATAACATTTATATATGGAAGATTGAACAATATGGGCCGCTTCTCTCCCGCCATAAGGGATTACGAGGCCGTTGTTCTTCTGCTTTTCGCCTGTGATGGTGCAAAATTACGGCCGCGTCCCGGCAAGGTGCATGAACATGGCCGTATTTTCTGCTTTTATTTGCATTTTTTAGCATATCGCGCAGGTTTCTGACAGGCTAAACTGGCATTTTTCGAAAGAGGGTAAAAGAGCATTGTGTTAAATCATGTTAAGGGATTTTTCGTTCCCGGCGAATTTAACGCGATTTTCGAGAAATAAGCGCTAAAAAGAAAGAAAAACGACGAAAAGTGCAAAAAAAATATAATTTTCTTGTTTTTCTCCCAACTAATGCCTACTTTTGCAAATGAAAATCTAATAGAACTCGTATGAGTGCCATGAGAAAAACAACATTTCCCCTCGGACTTGCCCTCGTGCTGGCCCTAAGCGGTTGCACGGGCAAGAACTCAGATTTTCAAGCCTCGTTTCAGCGGTTCGTCCCTTGGGAGACGGAGGATCCGGAAAGCATGAAGGAGGTTGAAGAAGCCGCAGAAGCTTTTGTGGAGGACGCCTTGCAAGGGCCAGCCGTAGAAAGGGACTACTCTTTCAGCTCAAAGAGCGAGAAGGAGCGCAACAGCTACGAACAGAGCCTGCGGGAGGCCGAGGACGACGCCAGCAGCGAGCTGTATCGAGCCAAGCGTGAGGCCAGAAGGGCCTACGACAACGGCGAGGCCTACAAAAAATATGAGGAACCCTCGCCGGAAGCTCAATGGGAGAGCAGCGACAGAGCCTCGCGGGCCGAAGAAGACCAGCGCGACGACCTGGACGAATAATCACATCGCCTTACGTGCACACCTTATATAATAATAAGGGGAACAACAGCTGACAAAGAGGCCGCAGGCTCAGCGCCGCGCTTCTGACTGACTTGTCGGCCAGAGATACTACCCCCTTCTTCTAAACCTCAATACCATGAAAAAGCTATTAACGCTGGCAGCGATTGCTTCAGTAGTAGCTTTCGCAGGATGCAACGGTAAGCAGTCCGACTTCCGTGCCGACTACCAGAGCGTGATGCCCTGGCAATACGACGAAACGCCCGTCACCTCTCGCGGCGGAAACGACAACGTCGTCGTGGAATACAGCGACGACGAACTTCTCGACGCCCAATAGACACCGCGGCGGAGCGTTTACAACGCCCAGTCCATCTACGCCGGCGACGTAGATGACCCGCTCATCCAGCAACTTGTCGACGAGCTCTGGAACGAGATTGAAGACCTGAAACGCCTGGATGAAAAGGCTGCGCGAGAAGCAGAAACGGCTACGCACTCTACGGACGACGGTGCGCCGGTCGCCCCCGCCGATGAGCCGGAGGAAACGCAAGCCGCGCTCTCCGACACAGGCGAGTGAGAAAACAGCCGCACGCCGAACGGACACGATTACAAAAGCCCTGCCCTCTCCATCGTTTGAGAGAGGCGGGGCTTTTGTATTGACGGGGGCATGGGGCAGCGTTCATTGCACGGGAGAAATTTCGCCGTTTACGGGTATCCCTTTGCACCGTCCTTGCTATTTCAACGCCTTAAACACGCTCTTTGCAGAAAAAAAGTTAAACGCGCACATAAAATTAACGGTTTCACTTGCCTATTTCCGCAAAACTTCGTACCTTTGCTCCCATAACGAAGCCTTGAAACGAAAATAACATTATTAACCATAAATAAAATAAACCTAAAGCACTATGACACTCATTATCATCATCGCGGTGATTGCCCTCATCGCCATCTTCCTCATCAGCATCTACAACAATCTGGTGCGCGCCCGCAACAACCGTGAAAATGCCTTCGCCAACATCGAGGTACAGCTCAAGCAGCGCTACGACCTCATCCCCCAGCTCGTGGCTACCGTGAAGGGCTATGCCGCCCACGAGAAGGAAGTGCTGGAGCAGGTGACCGCCGCACGTGCCGCCGCCATGAACGCCACCGGCATTAACGACAAGATTCAGGCCGACAACGCCCTGAGCAATGCTCTCGCCGGACTGCGCGTAAGCCTTGAGGCCTACCCCGAACTGAAGGCCAACCAGAACTTCCTGCAATTGCAGAACGAAATCTCCGACATCGAGAACAAGATTGCCGCCACCCGCCGCTTCTTCAACAGCGCCACGAAGGAACTCAACAACCTCGTGCAGGCTTTCCCCAACAACATCGTGGCCGGTATGTTCGGCTTCCACACCGAGCCCATGTTCGAGGTGCCCGAGGCCGAGCGCCAGGCCATTCAGAAGGCTCCCGAAATTCAGTTCTAAAAAGTGAAAAGTGAAGAGTGAAGAGTGAAAAATAAGGCAGTGTCGCTGCGATACTTTTTCACTCTCCACTCTTCACGCTTATTTTTCACTTTTCACTCTTAACTCTTCACTTTCCGTCATGGCATACATAGGAATGCACATGCAGCAGGTGCGCAACAACACGCGCTCCCTCGTGTTGCTGGCTCTCTTCCCCTGCATCGTGCTCGGCATGGTGTGGCTGTTCTTCTATATCCGGAACAACCTGGGGAACGACGGCTACTACTCCCCCGACTACTTGGTAACGCAATCCACCGACGAGTGGATTCAGGTGATGCCGTGGGTGGTAGGCATTGTGGCCATCTGGTTCCTCATCGCCTACCTCTTCAACACGTCTATGGTGCGCCGTGCCACGGGTGCCCGTCCCTTGGAACGCCGCGAGAACCCGCGTATTTATAATATCGTGGAGAACCTCTGCATGAGTTGCGGTATGGACATGCCGCAAATCAACGTCGTAGATGACCCGCAGCTCAACGCCTTCGCCTCCGGCATCGACAAGGGAAGTTACACCGTCACCGTCACCACGGGTATCTGCGACCGCCTCAACGACGACGAACTGGAAGGCGTCATCGCCCACGAACTGACACATATCCGTAATAAGGACACGCGTCTGCTCATCATCAGCATCGTCTTCGTGGGCATCCTTTCCACCGTGTGTACCCTGGCTGTGCGTCTGCTCTGGAACACCTTCATCTATGGCGGAGGCAGTCGTCGCAGCAACAGTCGCGAGGGCGGCAACGGGGTGGCTATCATCGTGGTGTTCGCCATCGCCGCCTTGCTGGCAGCCCTCGGCTATCTCTTTGCCCTTCTCACCCGCTTCGCCATCAGCCGCAAGCGCGAATTCATGGCCGACGCCGGCGGTGCCGAGATGAGCGGCAAGCCCTGGGCGCTGGCCAACGCCCTGCGCAAAATCAGCGGCGACCCCGGTCTTCAGGATGTGGAGCGCGAGGACGTGGCACAACTCTACATCATTCACCCACAAGCCCTCACCGGTGGCTTCAAGAGCTGGTTCAGCGGCATCTTCAGCACACACCCCGATACCGCCGAAAGGATCAGAATACTTGAACAATTCTAATATGCTTTCTCCATTTTCCAAACCTCTCTACGTCATGCTCAAGCCCGTCGGGGCGCATTGTAACCTGGCGTGCCATTACTGCTATTATCTGGAGAAGGCCAATCTCTATAAGGACGTCACGGCCAAGCATGTCATCACCGATGAACTGCTGGAGGAATTCGTGAAGCAATACATAGGTGCACAGACCTCACCCAACGTGCTCTTTACCTGGCACGGCGGCGAGACTCTGATGCGCCCGCTTTCTTTCTATAAGAAGGCCATGCAACTCCAGCAGCGCTACGCCGGCGACCGCACCGTCGATAACTGCATACAGACCAATGGTACACTCCTCACCGACGAGTGGTGTGAGTTCTTCGCCGAGAACGGCTGGCTCGTGGGCGTGAGCATCGACGGGCCACAGGAGTTCCACGACGAGTTCCGCCGCACCCGTGCCGGCAAGCCTTCCTTCCGCGAGGTGATGAAGGGCATCGACCTGCTGAAGAAGCATGGCGTGGAATGGAACGCCATGGCCGTGGTGAACGACTACAACGCCGACTACCCGCTGGACTTCTACCGTTTCTTCCGCGACGAACTGAAATGTCAGTACCTGCAGTTCGCTCCCATCGTGGAGCGTATTCTCCCCCACTCCGACGGCCGCCATCTGGCTCACCTGCAGGACAAGGATGCCCCGCTCGCCGACTTCACCGTACGCCCCGACCAATGGGGTGAGTTCCTCTGCACCATCTTCGACGAGTGGGTGCGCAACGACGTGGGCCAGTTCTTCGTACAACTCTTCGACGCCACGCTCTGCAACTGGTGCGGAAAGACGCCCGGCGTATGCTCCATGGCCTCCTCCTGCGGCCACGCCGCCGTGATGGAGTTCAACGGCGACGTGTATTCCTGCGACCACTTCGTCTTCCCCGAGTACCGCCTCGGCAACATCCGCCAGCACACGCTCTACGAGATGCTCTATGGTGCCAAACAACAGGAGTTCTCGCGCCTCAAGACGCAGCACCTTCCCCGCCAGTGCCGCGAGTGCCCCTACAAGTTCGCCTGCAACGGCGAGTGCCCCAAGAACCGCTTCGCCACCACCGCCGACGGCGAGCCCGGCCTCAACTACCTCTGCGCCGGCTACAAGCGCTTCTTCCACCACGTCGCCCCCTATATGGACTACATGAAGGCCCAACTCGAACAAGAGTTGCCGCCCGCGAATATCGTGGAGTATTTAAAGACCCACCCCCAGCCCCTCCCATAAATGGAGGGGAGCAGACGCGGGGACACGCAACGCAACAAACAATTTCTGGAAAAAATTTCTTTTAATTTCTTTTAATTTCTTTCAGTTAAGCAAGGCCTAGCCTTGCGCGCCCTTCCTCCAATACCATGGCAACTTTCAAAGAAAAATTCGGCTACGCCCTTGGCGATGCAGCCGCCGGAGGCATCACATGGAAAGTGATGTCCATCGCCTTCCCCTTCTTCTTCACCAACGTCTTCGGTCTTACCGTGGCCGACACCGCCGCGCTGATGCTTTTGGCCCGTATGTTCGACGTGGTCACCGACCCCATCATGGGCTCCATCGCCGACCGCACGCAGAGCCGCTGGGGCACCTACCGTCCCTGGCTCATCTTCGGCGCCATACCCCTCGGTCTCGTCTTCGCCCTGCTGCTCTACACGCCAGAGTTCGGTCCCGTGGGCAAGCGCATCTGGGCCTACGGTCTCTACCTCCTCATGATGGCCGTATATACCGCTGTCAACGTGCCCTACGGCTCCCTCCTCGGTGTGATGACCGAGGATGACGATGAGAAGAACCAGTTCTCCTCCTACCGCATGGTGGGTGCCTACGCCATGGGCTTCATCACCCTCCTCTCCTTCCCCTATCTCCAGAAGATGGTAGGTGGCAGCGACGCCCATCAGTATGCCGTGCTTGGTGCCTGTCTCGGTGGCGTGGCCGCCGTGATGACGCTGGCCTGCGGCTTCCTCACGAAGGAGCGCCTCAAGCCCGTGCGCGCAGAGAAATACTCCTTCCGTCCGTTCATCGACCTCTTCAAGAACCGTCCCTGGATAGACCTCACCCTCATAGGCATCTGCACCAACTTCTTCAACGGTTTCCGTTATGCCGTGGCCAGTTATATGTTCACCTACTGCCTCGGCGGCGACATCACCGTCATGGGCCTCATCATCAACTATACCGTCTTCATGACCTTCGGCGAGGTAACCTGCATGATTTTCGGCGGCCTCTCTCCCGCCTTCACCAAGTGGGCCGGCTCCAAGAAGCGTGCCATGAACCTCTCCGCCCTCATCTGCCTCGTCACCTCCGTAGCCTTCTTCTTCATCCCCATGGACGCCGCCTACGTATGGCTGATGATTGTCGTCGTAGTCCTCACCTCCATCGGCATCGGCCTCTACTCCCCGCTGCTCTGGAGCATGTATGCCGACGTGGCCGACTACGCCACCGAGAAGAACGGCACCTCCTCCACGGGCCTCATCTTCTCCTCCGGCACGATGGCGCAGAAGTTCGGTTCTGCCATCTCCGGCTCCCTCGTAGCCCTCTTCCTCGGTCTCGCAGGCTTCGTCTCCACCACCGACGCCGCCACCGGCCAGACCTCCATCACCATCACCGACATGGCCTCCGTGCAGCAGATGATATGGGCCCTCTTCTCCATCATCCCCGCCGTCGTCGCCGTTATCTGGATGCTGCTCATTAGGAGGTATCCGCTGGATAAGTAAAGAAATAGCCTCACCCCGTCACGGCAGCCTACGGCACCGCGCCACCCCTCCCCGCTCGCAGAGCGGACTCTTGCCCCAATAGGCCCAATAGGGGAAAGATGGCGGCAGCCAGAAAGGGGCTGGGAGGGGGAAGATACGCCTAAAGGGTGGAAAACTTCACCTAATACCAAAGCACCACGCGCCAGCCCCGCAGAGAGGCTGGCGCGTGGTGTTTCTTTATTCGTGCGCCTACGGGCTCTGTTTAGTATGAGCAACAGAGATGCGTCTTAACAGTGTTCTCGTTCAAAGAAGTCGGCTTTTAGTTTCATTTCAACAACTGTTAAAATCAATTTCAACAACTGTTAAAATGCGTTTCAACATCTGTTAAAAACATTTTCAACAATTGTTGAAATCGTTTTAGGACGGCTCTTCTTGAAAACACAAGGCGTTCGGGACGGACGGGAACGGGAAAATGAGAAGTCCAAAAGCGGTGCAGCGGGGTTGGTACTGGCGGCGCGGGGCTTGCTACTACCGGCGGCCGTATGACATTCGGGCATGGAAAATAAAGGGAGGAGGGAGCGAAAATGCAAAAAAGTGAGCCTTGCGCGCGCGCATATTATAAATAATGTGTAATTTTGCAGTGGAAATTAACATTGGGACGTTTTATCATACAGTCCCCATAAAAAGAACGACAGAATAATGAAAAAACTTTTCTTGTTTTTCACCCTTGTTTGCTGCGCGATGATTGCCGGCGCAGAAGTCCCGCCCGATGATGAGATTTGGTATGAGGCTATGATTAAGATAGAACTTGCACGCCCACTTATTGGCGATGCACGCGTAGTAAGCAACGAGTATGACGTCAGTACGGGAAAATGGATTATCAAATTAGATCGGCCTGTAACGGCTATCGACGGACGCCCTTTTAGAAATAGCTTCTTCTTACAATCCATCTCTCTTCCTAACAGTGTGAAAAGCATAGATGAGGAGGCTTTTAGAGGTTGTTCGACATTGACCACCGTCAACCTTAATGACGGTGTGGAGAGTATAGGAGAGAGTGCATTCTTTTCATGCAGAAGTCTAACCTCTGTTACCATACCCGACAATGTGACGAGCATATGGGAGAGGGCCTTCCTTTCTTGTAGTAGTTTAGCCTCCGTCAGCATCGGTGCCGGCGTGACAAACATAAGACAACAGGCCTTTGACGAATGCACCAATCTGACTGACGTAAAGTGTTGGGCAAAGAATCCGCCATCTGTAGGATATGATGGTTTTATCACCTTCGGCACGCTCCATGTCCGCAGGGGATGCAAGAGCGCATACGAGGCCGCAGGCTATTGGAAGGAGTTCAACCCCATCTGCGACGACCTGATGCTCTGCACCGTACATGTTGACGGACTGCCCGAGCAGAAAGTGACCTATAAGGGAGAGAAATATGGCAATGGCAGTATCCTCCATCACGTAGGTGACCCCTTGCAGATTTCTGACTTCACCCCCGACGAGGTGGCGGGCTACGAGGCCAAGGTTTCCATCGTGGGCGAAGACATCTATGTAGATTACGACCTTGAAACGCTTGACTTTGCCGACGCCGAGACCTACGATGCCGGAGCCGTGTCGTTCGGCAATGTCATAAACTACACGCGCTCCTTCAATAACACCGAGTGGCAGGCGCTCTACGTGCCCTTCGCCATGAACTACGACGAGTGGAGCGGGGACTGCGACATCGCCAAGATTCTCAACATCATTGAATACGACGATGACGACAACGGCACGGTGGACCGCACCTACCTCGTGGTCGTCAAACTGACGTCGGGCAGCACGAAGGCCAACACGCCGTACCTCATCCGCGCCAAGAACGAGGGAGACATCGCGCTCACGCTGACCGACAAGAGGATAGAGGCCGCCGCGAGCCGCAGTACGGACTGCCGCAGCACGGAGAACAGCTACACCTTCACGGGCACCTACGCCGCCGACACCGATATGTACGCCGGGGGCTACTACGCCTTGAGCGACGGCATTTTGAAGAAGGCCGACAGCGCCGGCACCACGCTGAAACCGCAGCGCTGGTATCTGGAAATCACGCCGCGAGAGGGCGGTGCCTACGCCGTGAAGAAGCAGAGCATCGACATCTTGGTGAAGGGCGAGACCGAAGGCATCAGCACGCTCTCCGCAGCCCCCTCGGAGGCAAGCAGCACAGCGTTCGACCTGACGGGCCGCAGCGTGAAGGCCGGCACCAAGGGCATCAGCATCGTGAACGGCAGAAAGGTTGTCAGGTAAGAACGGCCACCGCCTGAAATACAACAGCGCATCACCCCGGAAGAGGATGATGCGCTGTTGTTATAATGGGCAATTATAAGGAATACGCAAGATTACATTCTTTTTTAGCGAACACTAATAATTTTTATTTATCAAGAATTAAAGAATTAAGGAATTTTTTCGCAGTGTTCTAATAATGAATTTTTAGGAATTACGCAGTGCTGGGCACTGCTGAATTGTTGTCCGCAGGAATTCTGCTGCATCAAGCAGCTAATTCAAAGAAATTCTTTATATAAGGCTAACGAAGTAATTCTTTAATTCTTGCTCTGGCAAGCGGCAAAGCCGATTACTGTAATTCTTGATAAAAATAAAAGACAAAATCATAATAATCATAAAGTATCATAATAATCATTATAGCCAGCGCAGCGGCCTACGGCGTTATGAAGATTTATATGATGAATAATCATAAAGTATCATAATAATCATTATAGCCTGCGCAGCGGCCTACGGCGTTATGAAGATTTATATGATAAATTATGATTTATATGATTATGCAGGGTGTAAGAGGTGTAAGAGGTGTAAGAGAAAATGACAGGTGCGTGCTACTGGAAGATACAGCCCGACAAAGAGAGGGTGCCACTAACCTTGCCGTCGGAGTTGGGATTGCCGGGGTAGTTGTAGAGTTCCAGCGAATGAATGACGCAGGTGGCGCCGGCGGGGCGAAGGAGCGGAAGGGTAACGCGCGTGGAGGCGGGTATCGTGTCGCTGCCTGCGGGACAGAGAGTGCGCAGTTGGGCGGGCGTGACGAGAAGCACGGCTTCACCATTGCTTGTAGTGATGCGCCATTTGGCGGAGTCGTCTTCGCACACTCCGTGATAACGCAACTCTACGGGCAAGAAATGGGTGGTGCCGGCGGGAATGGGGAAAGAGCCGGGCCTACTGTAATATACGGAGGAGTATTTCTGCCTGGCGGAGGGCTTGGTGCCGAGGGGTGTCCTGTCGGCGGGCCTGGGCAAGAATGAACTTACGACCGCGGCAAGGAAGAGCGTCAGCAACAGGGCGGCGATTTCCAGGCAGAACTTGCGCCAGCGAGGGAGAGAGGTGCGGGAGAACTTTTGCGGGAGAAGGTCGTATATAATAATAATGTAGGCCCAAAGGTTGAAGATGATGACGTAGAGGCGCGGCGGCGTGAGGCCATAGTCATGGACGCGGCGGCCGATGGCTACGGACATGAGGATGAGGAGGCCAGCCCCCACCCCGCTCCCCCTTTGGGGGAGAGCCCTCCCAAGGAGGAAAATACAGGAGCGATTGGAACTCTTCCCCTTGGGAGAGTTGGAGGGGGCTCCTAATGTTTGTATGGCCAGAGTGCCCAGTATGAAGCAGATGACGAGCCAGCAGACACCGCCCTGCGGGAGTGTCAGGGTAAACAGGATTTTGGCGGCGTAGGCATAGAGCACGAGGCCATAGACAAAGAGCAAGGGGATGAAGAGCCAGCGCGTGACGGCATTGATAAAGCGCAGGGCCCGCGGCTGGCGAGAGTTGAGGGCCTCGCCCTCGGGCATGTACCCCAAGAAGAGCCAGATGGGGAGGGTGAAGAGAGAGAGGACGGCGATGCTTGCGCTCACCTTCGAAGTGACGGTGAGGCCGAAGAGCGAATGCAAAGCAAAGAGGAGCAAGGCCACGCCACCGGCCATGATGCAGCCTACGAAGAAGCAGACGGAGATGTTCACGAGAACGTTCTGCGCCAGGCACCAGGCGGGCAGGCCGTCCTTCTCGCGACGAAAGATGAGCAGCAAGCCCGCTGCCATGACGAAGCCCGTAAGGAAGATGAGGCTGATGAACGCTTCGCCATCGTCGTTGCGAGAGTACCAACAGTACCACACGGCAAAGATGGCCAGCACGGCCTCACCGCACAGAAGTCCCGTCAGCCAGCGGCGGCAGGGTTGCGGTTCACGCTCACGCCACAACTGGAGCACACCGCAGAAGATAGCGGAAATGCAGCAGAAATAAGTGATGGTGGAGGTGAGAGTGGTGCCGGCCTTGCCCCATATCATAAAAAGAAGACACAACGTGGCCGCCACGAGGAACACTACGGAATAAGGAAAGCGACGGAGCACGCCCGACGCTTTCTTAAGAAGACCCCCAAACAGACCTCCACCCCCCTTAAAGGGGCCTTTTTGATAATTGAACATAGGAAAATGAGATTATTCGAGAAATCGAGGATTCGAAGTTTCGAGGATTCGATATTTCGATTATTCGGAGAGATTTAGAGGGCCTTCGTCACCTCATTATAGCACTTGCGGCAGAGGGGCTCGTACTCCTGCGTCTCGCCGAGGACGACGAGGCGGTCGTCGTTGACGATGCGGTGGGAGTGGCGGGCCAGATGGCCGCAGCGCACGCAGATGGCGTGGACCTTGAGCACGTCGTCGGCAATGGCGAGGAGGGCGGGCATGGGGCCGAAAGGTATGCCGCGGAAGTCCATGTCGAGGCCGGCCACAATGACGCGCTTGCCCTGGTTGGCGAGTTCGTTGCAGACGTCAACGATGCCCTCGTCGAAGAACTGGGCTTCGTCGATGCCCACCACTTCGGCCTCGGTGGCCATAAGGAGGATGCTCTGCGAGGACTCCACGGGGGTGGAAGATATGGCGTCGCCGTCGTGGCTGACGACGTCCTCCTCGGAGTAGCGCACGTCCACGCCGGGTTTGTAAATCTCTACGCGCTGCTTGGCGAAGACGGCGCGGCGGCAACGGCGGATGAGCTCCTCCGTCTTGCCGGAAAACATACTGCCGCAGACGACCTCAATGCGTCCCGGGCGGCGAAATTCTTCGTAGGTGTTCATATGTATAACAAGGCCTCTCCCCGCCGGAGCTGCCTATGGCACTCCGGCACCCCTCCCCTGTTAGGGAGGGAGAGAATACTTGTGAGTGGATTACAGAGGGGTTGTCGTCTCCTTTCGTCCCGTAGGCGAGAGGTGTCTGTTGGCGATTAAATAGTCTTCTTGCCTTTCTGGACCTTCACACCGCGACCAGTGTAGGTGCGGCCCTGGAGGTCATAGGCGGGAGACTGTTGTCTGTTGTCTGTTGTCTGTT